>JAFDHF010000013.1 GCA_019308905.1 Deltaproteobacteria bacterium | reverse complement strand
CTTTCCCCTCCCCGCTCACCCTTGATGGGTACCCCACCGCTTCCGCAATGTCGCTCGGAGGCAAGGGTGTTCTCCAAAAGTCAGGAAACTCCAGCCGCCTTACGATTGACAAGCCAGCGCTCTTCTGGTACCAGATAATAGATAGATCATTGTCTCCGGAGCCGCAAGGGATCGAGGAGTTCACCTAAGGCCCCTCAAGCGTCGATTAAGGCAAGAGATTTGCAGGGGACGTGAGGCAAGAGAGACCAGGGTAGCGACTACTATGGAATCAGGGGAGATCGAGAGGGCGGCCAGAGACCTGCTCAGCGCGCAAAAGGCCATCGCTTTTACCGGCGCCGGCATCTCAGTGGAGAGCGGGATCCCGGATTTTAGAAGCCCCACAGGCCTATGGTCGAAATACGACCCTGACCAATACGCAACCATCGATGCTTTCAAGGCCGATCCCGGCAAGGTGTGGGAGATGCTCGTGGAGATGATCGGTCTGGTTACGAGGGCAAAACCCAATCCCGCTCATCATGGACTCGCGAGCCTCGAGACGATGGGCAGGCTCCACGCGGTGGTGACACAGAACATAGACGGCCTTCACCAGGCAGCGGGCAGCCGAAAGGTCATCGAGATCCACGGTTCTGGGGCAAGTCTTTCGTGTCTCTCCTGCGGCTCCCGGATAGCTGCGACCTCCTTTTCCATGGAGAAACTTCCCCCCAGATGCCCGGAGTGCCGGAGCATCATGAAACCCGATGTTGTCTTTTTCGGCGAACCCCTTCCCTTGAGTGCCTATGAGGCGGCACTGGAAGCTGCGCGGGAGTGCGATCTCGTCCTTGCCATAGGGACATCCGCGGAAGTCTATCCTGCTGCTGAGATTCCGATCACGGCCAAACGGGCCGGCGCGAAGCTGGTGGAGATCAACGTGGAGCCCACATCTCTCACGGGGCGATTCTCAGACTATCTCATCCAGGGCCGGAGTGGAGAGATCCTGCCACGCGTAGTGGAACTCGTGAGGGGATTGATGTACCAATAAGGTATACATTCCTTCATTCCATGAGAGCCTGCCATGGGGATCGAATTCTTCGAAATCTATCTCCAAACCACGTCTGACACGGACATTCTCGATATCACCCGCCAAGCAGAGCAGGCGGTATTGAAGTCCGCAATCGAGAATGGTAGTATGACAGTATTCATCAGTGGGTCTACGGCCGCTGTGACGACCATCGAGTATGAACCCGGTGTGCTAAACGATCTCCGGAAGGCAATAGAGAGGATCGCACCAAGAGATATCCCCTACGATCACGACCGGCGCTGGGGTGACGGAAACGGATATTCCCACGTCAGAGCGTCGCTGGTTGGCCCCTCTCTGGTCGTCCCGGTCCGTGAGGGAAGGCTCCTTTTGGGGACGTGGCAGCAGATCGTCGTGATAGACTTCGATAACCGCCCCAGAAAACGGAAGGTGGTTATCCAGACTATGGGTGATTGAGTCACTGGATAGAGACCACAGGTGCCTGCCGGTACTGGAGCAGGGAATCTGTGGTTTAGCTTTTGAGGGCAGAAGGTGAGTGAAAAACAGGAGGCCAGGCTCGAATTCGACGACGTAAGGCTGGCCAATACCCTTTTCGGCGTCCAGGGTTCCCACATCCGGCAGATTGCCGACAAGACCGGAACGAGAATTCATGTCAAGGGAAACGCCCTTTCGATCGAGGGGGACGAAATCGGGGTGGCTTTAGCCCAGCGTGTCCTGGAGGAGCTTTACGGGCTCCTGAAGAAAGGGTATCCCCTCTATCCCAGTGATATCGATTTTGCCACGAGGATCCTCTCGGCCAGCAACTCGGCGAGATTGGAGGAGATCTTCCTCGATACGGTCTACATTTCATCGAAAAAGCGCGTCATCACGCCAAAGAGCCTCACCCAGAAACAGTATATCGATGCGATTCGGAGTCATGATATCGTTATCGGCATCGGGCCTGCCGGAACTGGAAAGACCTACCTGGCAATGGCGATGGCCGTGGCCTCCCTGACGAAACAGGAGGTGCAGCGGATCGTGTTGACCCGACCGGCTGTCGAGGCAGGGGAGAGACTGGGATTCCTTCCCGGTGATATCTTTGAAAAGGTCAACCCCTATCTCAGGCCTCTCTATGACGCTCTCCACGACATGATGGATTTCGAGAGGGCTTCCCGGCTGGTCGAGCGCGGAACGATCGAGGTGGTCCCTTTGGCCTTCATGAGAGGGAGAACGCTCAACGATTCCTTTGTCATCCTCGACGAGGCGCAGAACACTGGTTCCGAGCAGATGAAGATGTTTCTCACCAGATTGGGTTATCACGCCAAGGCCGTCATTACGGGTGACATCACCCAGGTCGACCTTCCCGAGGACAGGCAGTCCGGTCTCATCGAAATCCAGACGATCTTGAAGGGAATCAAGGGCATTCGGTTCGTCTATTTCACCGAGAGGGACGTGGTCCGCCACCCACTCGTGCAGGAGATTATCAAAGCCTATGAACGGGCCGAGAAGAATCTCCGCCTGGTCAAATCAAAAGAAAGGAATGCGTGAGGTTCCCTGTGCAGCCTCGACATGATGTGATCCGCCTCGGCAAAGAGGAACGGACAAGAAAGACCGAAGAGAACGGGCTGAAAAGGCCCCCCAACTATCTGAGCCGCCTCAAGAAGAGGTGGCTCGGCCGAATGGGGGTGGTAGGCGGTTTCTTTTCCAACCCCACCGTACAAAAATCGATGATCCTAGCCGGAACAGGGTTGGTTTTGGCAGTCCTCCTCTCACCGACCTTCAGGCTCCCCCCCCGGGAATATGCCGCAGGAGATATCGCCCTCAAAGACGTCAGGGCGACACGTGACATGCTTGTGGAAGACAAGGCTTCCACCGAAAAGAGGCGCCGTGACGCGGCTGAAAAAGTACGTTCCGTCTACGACTTTGACCCCGGCGTCCTCGAGGAGACGGAAAAAAGGGTGAAAGAGGCTTTCGATCTTCTGGAAGAACTCCTGCCGGCTCAGTCTCTTTCCCTGGAGTCGAGGGAGAACAGGAGGAGGCAGATCCAAGAGAAACTCGGGGTTAGACTCAGCCCAGAACAGTGGAAGGTCCTCGAAAAGCATTTTGATCCTTCCCTGGGGGAAGAGATCCTGGGACTCGTGCGTCCCTTGCTGAAAAGAGAGATCGTCAGCAACCGGCGGCTTCTCGAAGAGGACCGAAAGAAGGGACTCACCATCAGGAACATCGTAAACCATGAGGAGAGACAAGAGGATCGAGTAATATCCATCGCCGACCTTGACATCGCCAGGCGTTCGATCAAGAGGAGTTCGGAGGGATTGATCAAGACGCGGGGAAAAGCCGTTGCCGCCTTGGTCAACCGGATTGCAGGCGCCCTTGTCAGACCCAACCTGACATTCAACCGCCAGGAGACAGAGGACAGGAAGAACGCCGCGGTGAAATCCGTGGAACCGGTCTACCTGAGCATAAAAAAGGGGGAAATACTGGTTCGAGAGGGCGACCCGATCCATCCTGACCAGCTTGTCAAACTCCGGGCTCTCGAAGCCCTCCGGACACGGGTCAACACCCCGATGATGATAGTGGGATGGATGCTGGTAATCGTACTTATCCTACTGATCCTGTACACTTTTTCTACTGGAAATATTCGCAAGATCTCCCCTTCCACCAAAGATCTTCTCTTCCTGGCTCTCCTCGCCGTAGGCACCGCTCTCTCTCTGCGGATATCGGGTCTTGTGACCGGCTCGCTGGAAAACAGCTTCTCCCCTATCCCCTCCACGTCCTACTACTACCTCTTTCCGGTTGCCGCCGGAGCGATGCTCGTCCGTATCGTCTTGAACTCCGAGACCGCCCTCGTGTTCTCGGTCGTCATCAGCTATCTGGCCGGGCTGCTCCTGGACAACAGCCTCTTCTTTTTCGTCTATACGTTTGTCGGCGCCGTCGTGGGCGCCCACAGGGTTGCACGCTGTGAGGAGCGATCGACCCTGATCAAAGCCGGCCTGGCAGTTGGTCTTGCGAACGTCCTGGTGATCTTTTTCCATGCCATGGCCTCGGGAGAGCCCTTTAGCCGGGCGGTCATCTTTCAAACACTTTACAACTGCGGATTCGGATTCATGGGGGGTATCTTCTCGGCTTTCGTGGTTCTGGCGATCACGCCGATCGTAGAGACCGTCTTCGCATACACTACGGATATCAAACTCCTGGAGCTGGCCAATTCCGAACAGCCCATACTCAAGAGCCTGATCATTCAGGCGCCTGAAACCCACTCTCACAGTGTCATCATCGCCAGTCTTGCCGAAGCGGCGGCAAGAGCCATCAATGCCAACCCCATACTCGCCAAGGTAGCCGCGTACTACCACGACATCGGCAAGATCAAGAAGCCCATGTATTTCATAGAGAACCAGAAGGGTGCGGAAAACCCCCACAACAGGCTGACACCGAGCATGAGCAGTCTGATACTCCTCTCCCATGTCAAAGACGGCGTGACCATGGCCAGGGAGAACCGCCTGGGGCAGAAAATCATCGACATCATCCAGCAACACCACGGAACGAGTCTCATCAGCTACTTTTACGAGAAGGCCAAGGAGCGGGAAAAGGAGAATCCCGGGGTCCAGGAGATCAACGAGAAGGATTACCGCTATCCAGGACCGAAACCTCAGACCAAGGAGGCAGGCATCGTCATGCTGGCCGATGCAGTCGAAGCGGCCTCCCGTACCCTCTCCGATCCGGTACCCTCCAGAATCAAGGGGCTTACTCAGCAGATCATCAACAAGATCTTCACCGATGGGCAGCTCGACGAGTGCGAATTGACTCTGAAAGACCTCCACCAGATCGGCAACAGTTTCGATCGGATTCTGAATGCCATATTCCATCAACGCATCGGGTATCCATCTCCGGAGGAGCCCGGAAAAAAGAAGAAGAACAATGGCAATCTTGGTTCAAGATCAGCAGCGCATTCAAAGAATAGATCCCAGCAGAATAAGAAAAAAAACTCAGAGAATGCTAGAAATACTCGGACTGGAGCAAAAGGACCTGAGTATCCTCCTGGCAGACGATCCTACTATAGCTGACCTCAACGAGAGATACCTGGGAAAAGCCAGGCCCACCAACGTGATCGCCTTTCCTATGCAAGAGGGGCCTTTCAGTGAGATCAACCCTCGCATGCTCGGCGACGTTGTCGTGTCCATTGAAACCGCCCGCCGGCAAGCCCGAGAGGCCGGTATCGCGGTGGATGACGTCATCGACCGCTTGCTGGCCCACGGCATCCTCCATCTGGCCGGTTACGATCACGAGGGACCTGAGGATCAGGCTCGACGGATGGAGGAAAAGGAAGAGGAGATCCTCCGGACACTTGAAAGAGAAGACGGTTCTCATATGCGGCGGAGGCGACCGAAGGGGGGTGAACCAGACTCGTGAGCCACGCTTTGTGGAAGCGGCTTCGTGAGTTTCTCCGTTTTTTCACAAGACGCGCAACCGTAACCAAGGAGGATATCCATTCAATCATCGATGCAGGAGAGGAGGAGGGCGTAATCAACCTGGATGAACACGAAATGATCCACGGGGTTCTCGGGCTCAAGGGAAGAATCGCCAGGGAGATCATGGTCCCCCGTACGGAGATTACCTGTGTGAACAGCCGGGTCACGATCGAGGAGGCGATCCAACGGATCCTCGAAGACGGTCATTCCCGTATCCCCGTCTTCGAGGAAGATCTCGATCACATCGTGGGAATCCTGTATGCCAAGGATCTTCTCCGCTTTTGCAAGGAACAGAAAATCCGAATCTCCCCGAGAGAGATTGCCAGAAAAGCCTATTTCATTCCGGAGACCAAGGATCTCGAAAGCCTTCTCCGAGAGTTCAAGATGAAAAGGGTTCACATAGCCGTTGTGGTCGATGAATACGGCGGAACATCGGGCCTCATAACCATCGAAGACCTCATCGAGGAGGTCTTCGGAGAAATCGAAGATGAATACGATAGAGAGGAAAAACGGCTCGTACGCCTGGAGGACGGTTGGGTCCTGGCAGATGGAAGGCTGGAAATCGAGGAACTGGAGGAGTGCCTGGACATTCAGATCCCCAAGCGCGGTTTCGAGAGCGTCGGCGGGTTCATCTTCGACCTCATCGGAAGAGTCCCAAAGCGGGGAGAAACCATCGGATACCCGGGGCTGGAGATAAAGATCGAGGAAGCCGATGAGAGGAGGATCGAAAAGGTCAAGATACGAAGGATCCCAGAACAAGGCATCTCCCCTTCCGGCCAGTAGGGAGGGGAGAGATTCCGGCTTCTCGGGGCGAGAGGCCGGAATCCGCAACGCTTCCGACCGCCTGATGAGGTGAGAAACAACAGGGAAGTTCTGAAAGCATACCTGGGGGGTGAATGATGCTCGATGTGGAAGAGATTCACACCTTCTACGGGCTGAGCCATGTGCTGTTCGGCGTCTCTCTCGGAGTGGAGGAGGGGAGGGTTGTCTGTCTTTTGGGCCGGAACGGCGCGGGAAAGACAACCACCCTCAAAAGCATTATGGGCCTTACCCCGCCGAAACAGGGAAGCATTAGATTCAAGGAGCAAGAGATCGCCGGTAAGCCCCCCTATCTACTCGCTCGGATGGGTATCGGTTACGTACCTGATGACAGGCGGATCTTTGCATACCTGACGGTGGGAGAAAACCTGGAGATCGCCGCAAGGAAGGCCAGACCAGGCGAAGGATGGAACAAGGAGAGGGTTTATGAACTCTTCCCGGCATTGGAACGCATAGATTCTCGGAGCGGAGGGCTTCTCAGCGGCGGGGAACAGAAGATGCTGGCCATTGGGAGAGCCCTCATGGGTAACCCAGAGCTTCTGCTTCTCGACGAACCCACGGAAGGCCTGGCTCCTGCCCTGGTCCAAACACTGGAAAGGCGGATGACGAGGCTGAAGGAGGCGGGTCTGACGGTTCTGCTAGCAGAACAGAACGTAAAGTCTGCACTGAGACTCAGCGGCCGCGGGTACATTATCGACAACGGGAAGATCCGTTACCATGGAACCATCGAGGAAATAAGGGAGAACGAGGAGCTCAGGAAGAGGTATCTACTGGCTTAGAGGCACAGTCGGCCCTCATCGAGCGATCCTTTCAAATGAAGCCATCCCATCTATTCCGTCTCCCCTTTCAAAGGGACGATCTCCAGGCGCTTTTTTCGGGGATTCTCCTGGCCCTGAGCTTTCCCAATCCCTTGAACGTGTTGGTATCCCATTTCCATTTCGGTCTCCTGGCGTGGATCGCTCTTGTCCCCCTTCTTCTCTCCCTGGAAGACAAGCCGCCTCTTGCGGGCTTCCGCCTGGGGTGGATCGCTGGTTTCGCCGGTTTCACAGGCATTCTCTATTGGGTGGTCATAGCCATGCACCGTTACGGGGGGATCCCCGTCCCGATAAGCCTCCTGATCCTCATTGCCCTCACCCTTTACCTCAGCCTCTATGTCGGCGCCTTTGCCGCCCTGGTGGGCGCGGTTCGGAACAGTACCGGTTGGAGCCTCTCCATCACCGCCCCTCCCCTTTGGGTAGGGCTCGAATACCTGCGATCGACTCTGCTCACGGGTTTCCCATGGGAAGATCTCGGCTATTCTCAGTACCTGAACCTCCCCGTGATCCAGATCGCCGACGTCACCGGTGTGTTCGGAATCTCCTTTCTCGTGGTTCTGGCCAACAGCCTGGTTTCAGGCGGCATCGTCAGGTTCAGGAAGACCGGAAAGATTCCACTGGGGATCATCCTCATTCTGGCCATTCTCGCCGGTGGGATTCTTTCATATGGATACCTGAGAATCGAAAGCGAAACGAGGAGAACTTCCAGTCAAACACCAATAAGAGTAGGAATAGTCCAGGGAAACATAGACCAGAGCCTCAAATGGGACAAGGCCTACCAGAGAGAGACCCTCCGGATATACCAGACTCTCACCCGGGAGATCGCCCAAAACCATCCCGACCTTATCATATGGCCTGAGACCGCCGTTCCCTTCTTCTTCCCCTATGACCAGCCCTTCACCCGCATGGTCCGGAACGTTGCCCGTGAGACGGGGGCACCGCTGCTCTTCGGAAGCCCCTTCTACGAGGTGGACAAGCAAAGGATACGGTACTTCAACAGTGCCTATCTCGTCACCCCCGAGGGAAAGATCGGAGGCCGGTACGACAAGATCCATCTGGTTCCCTTCGGGGAGTATGTCCCCCTGGCCCGTTTTCTCCCTTTCATCGAGCCTCTTGTTGAAAGCGTCGGAAATCTCGTTTCAGGCAGCAATACCCTTGGAACCGTCGTCTTCTCCATTCCCAGGGCAAGGTTCGGCGTGCTTATCTGCTATGAGATCATCTTCCCCGGTCTGACTCGGAGGTTCATCGGCAGGGGTGCCGACTTCCTGGTAACCATCACAAACGATGCGTGGTTCGGAAAAACGTCGGCTCCCTACCAACACTTCTCAATGGCCGTCTTCAGAGCCGTGGAAAACCGGACCTATGTGGCAAGAGCGGCCAACACGGGGATCAGTGGAATCATCGATTCCACAGGCAGGATCATTCTCGAGACAGAGATCTTTTCCCGCGTGGCCGTATCAGGCGAGGTATTTCTCCGGGAAGCCAAGACCTTCTATACCAGGTACGGGGATCTATTCGCCCACGCCTGTCTCGGCTGGGGGCTTCTCTTGCTTGGAGGAGCCTATTCCGCCCGGAAAAGGAAGTACCCCGGCCTTCATCCCCAAGCAGGATGATCGGCCGGTCCGCATGGATACGGGTTCCTCTGCTTCTACTGCCGGACCCTTCCGGCAACAGGGCGGCCGACCGGCTCCGGACTCTTACCTGTAATCCTCCCTGGGAGGGGCGAAAAAATCGGCCACCCGTACAGGCGAATCAAAGACCCTGCCGCCATGGGAGACCCCGGACGGCACGTAATACCCGTCCCCCTTGCGCACCACCCTTCTCTCCCCCCCGATCGTAAGCTCAAGTTCGCCTTCAAGAACGACCCCCATCTGCTCGTGAGGATGAGAGTGCTCGGCCATCACCGCACCCGGCTCCATGGAAAAAAACACCGCCATCATCTTCTCGCCGGAGAAAGCCTTTATTTCCACCCCTTCGGCGATGTTCCGGGAACGCAAATCATCGATACTGAAGAAAGCCATCCTCGTCTTCTCCTCTCCCTCAGAATAGGTCCAGCCTCGTGTCGAGGTCTTGAACACCCCGGGTGTCCCTCACTTGCAGACCCTCTTCTCGACTCTCAACCGAGACCCGACCTCCGGGAGAGGAATTAGCAAATTCCAGCCTCCTTGTCAACGCAGTGGCTGAGAAGAGTCTCGCGACATGTGGTTCGTGAGTCGTGTTCGTGGGTCGTGAGTCGTGTTCGTGGGTCGTGTTCGTGGGTCGTGAGTCGTGTTCGTGAGTCGTGATTCGTGAGTCGTGATTCGTGAGTCGTGATTCGTGTTCGTGAGTCGTGTTCCCGGGGAAGGGGCAGGAACTGCCCACCAGCCAACCCTGATAGGGTCACCACACCGTTTTCCGTATTGAGTCCAGGCTCTCTTTGTGAGATATTGGAGGTTCCAGAGAAGAAACCAGGAGGAAACCTATGGACGGGGCACTGAAGAAGAGGATCGTCGTCGCCCTCGGGGGGAATGCCATACTGAGGAGCCACGAAAAGGGAACGATCGAGGAACAGCAGCGGAATGTGGAAGAGACCTGTAAACGCCTGGCCTCGATGATCACCCAGTGGTATCAGGTGGTGATCACTCATGGCAACGGGCCCCAGGTGGGGAACATTCTAATCCAGAACGAGGCGGGCAAGGATAGGGTGCCGGCCATGCCCCTGGATGTCTGCGGGGCGGAGAGCCAAGGACTGATAGGTTACATGATACAGCGTTCGCTGAGAGCGGAACTGCTCAGGCTGGGCAAGACGAGAACCGTTGCGTCCCTGATCACCCAGGTCAGGGTCGATGAGGATGACAGGGCCTTTCGGCATCCTACCAAGCCTGTTGGGCCGTTCTACAGCAGGGATTACGCCGAAAAGGAGATGAAGCTGAAGGGAGAGCGATGGGTGGAACAGAAGGGCAAGGGGTGGAGAAAGGTTGTGCCTTCTCCCGATCCCAAGGAGATTGTGGAGAGAGAGGCCATCCTGAACCTGATCGATTCAGGGGTTGTCGTGATCGCCTGCGGCGGAGGGGGGATCCCGGTTGTCAGGCGGGGAGAAGGCAGACTCGAGGGTGTGGAAGCGGTGATTGACAAGGATCTGGCTGCTCAGCGCCTTGCACAGGACATCGGTGCAGATCTTCTTCTCATCCTCACCGATGTCGAATCCGTCATGATCCGTTTTGGCCAGCCTGATCAGGTGGCTCTCAGGGAGGTCTCCGTCGCCGAGTTGAAAAGTTATCGAGAAGAAGGACACTTTCCTGACGGGAGCATGGGGCCCAAGGTGGAGGCGGCTCTCCGTTTTGTAGAGGGGGCCGGGAAGACCGCGATCATCACCAGCCTGGGAAGTGCCCATGAGGCATTGAAGGGGAAGATAGGGACTCGGATCGTGACCTGAGCCAAGGAACACCCCGGTGTCAGGAGACCTTCAGAATAGGCCCCGCAGGCTGGTATTCCTTCAGGCCCTTGGGTTCGAGAGGCTTTCTCTTCAGATCCTGGATACCAAAAACAGCGGCCGAGGCTCCCGAGAGGGTCGTAATACAGGGCACTCCGTTTGCCACTGCCTGCGATCTGATCTCCATGAGGTCCCTTCTCGGCCGCTCACCTCTGGGTGTATTGATGATGAGATGAATCTCACCGTTCTTGATAAGATCCACCACATCGGGCCTTCCCTCGGCTATCTTGTAAACGCTCTCCACCCTCAGTCCGTGTCTGCCGAGAGCCTTTGCCGTCCCCTCCGTGGCGATAAGGGAAAAGCCGAGATCGAGGAGCTTCGCGGCAATAAAAACAATGGGCCGCTTGTCTTGATTCCTCACACTGATAAAGGCCTTACCCTCAAGGGGAAGGGGCTGCCCGATGGAGATCTGGGATTTTGCAAAGGCGGAACCAAAGGTTTCGCCGATTCCCATCACCTGACCGGTCGACCTTGGCTGGGGCCCAAGAACCGGATCTATCTCGGGAAAGCGATCCAGTGGAAGGACGGCCTGTTTGACGGCTATGCTCGATGGTTCAACCTCGTGGCTCAAGCCGACCTGCCTGAGACTCTTGCCCAAAACGAGTTTCGCCGCCGCTTTTGCAAGGGGGATCCCGAGAATCCGACTCGTAAAGGCAAGGGTGTCAGAGACCCTTGGATGGATCTCCAGGACACCGAGCTCCTCGTCTTTCAAGTAGTAGTGAACGTTCAATAGGCCCTGGATCTCGAGTCCCTGGGCCATTCTGATCGTATTGGTCCGGACTTTGTCGGAAATTTCCAAGTCCACGGTCAGAGAAGGCAGAACCCACGTGCTGTCCATGGGGCTGATCGAGGTCCCCTCGATATGTTCGATGATGGGTCCTACAAACACCGCTCGACCGTCTGCCAGGGCGTTTACCTCGAATCGAATCGCATTCTCTGAAAACTCCTTGAGAATCACAGGACTCGCAGGCGAGATGGTGATACCGGATGCCATGAACCTCTGGAGATTTTCCTCGTCGTAAAGGATCCTGGACAGAGCCGCACCGTGTCTCCCCCTAGCAGTCATGATAAGGGGGAAGCCCAAGGTTCGTGACTTGACGAGGACCTCTTCCGGATCTACCACAAGCTTTGTCGATGGAAATGTGAGACCCAGCCCGTCGAGGAACCGCGCCTGGAGGTCGAGATCCATCACGGTCTGAAGACTGGAGACCGGGGTACCCAATACCCGGTAGCCCGAGCCCTCGACCCACGAAGATTGAGAGAGTGAGATGTCCCCGCCGAACTGGGTGATTACCCCTTCCGGCTCTTCCATTGATAGAATCCGGCCCAGAGTCTCCTGATTGAGAGGCTCAACATACGCTCTGTCATAGAGTCCGTCGAAAAAACGGACCGTCTCGGGGCAGTTGTCAAGAAGGACGACCTCATGGCCCTCTTCCCGAATCACCCGGAGAGCACTGGCACAGGAGTCGTCCACTTCCGAACCCAAGGGTGGGTGGATGGTTCCCCCACCGAGTACCAAAATCCTGGTCTTGCCCTTCTTCCTCGAAGGCAGGACATCCTGTTTTTTCCCGTAAGTGAGAAAAGCCCTGGTCTTGGGTTCTATCTCTCCCTTCCCTACACCCACAAACCTGAAACGGGGAAGAGCCCCTGATTGATGCCTTGTTCGCGTGAATACCTCGGTGGATGTTCCAATCAGGCGGGCAATGTCGCTGTCGTAAAACCCCACCTCCTTTGCCTTTGAAAGGGCGGAAGAGATCCTCTTTTCATCACCCTGATCGATGGATTCCCTCAGGTTCTGCCGTATCTTCGACTCTTGAACGGTCAGTTCCAGCAGGTGTTTCAGATAGAACCGATCGATCCGTGTGAGTGCGTGGATCTCATCAAGCTCCATCCCCTGTCTGAAGGCCTCCTGGATGTAGAGCACCCTCCAGGGGGAGGGAATGGCAATATGCTGGACAATCTCGCGGGGATCAACCCTGTCAAGAAGAGAGCCACCCCGGCTTCTCAGGGGCCAGGTGCCCTTCACAAATGCCTCTTTGAAGGAGGCACCGAAACTGAGCGAGTTGCCTATGGATTTCATCGAGGCATTCAGGGCCAGGTTCGAATCGGAGAGCATCTCCGCCGCAAAGCATGGAACCTTCAAGGCGAAAAAATGACCGCCGGTCTCGAGGTCCTTCAGAGCGGCTTCCCGGTCCGGTCCCAGGAGATCTTCCAGACTGTCGCCGAGGGCCAGCCTGGTGGCCATGTCGGCCAGTCTCAGGCCGGTTGCTCCTGAAAGCAGGGCAGCATCCCTCGTGAGCCCCGGGCTGACATCGACAAGGACCGACTCCCGGGATTCCGGATCGAACCCGTACTGAATGTTGGCGCAACCGATAATATCCAGAGCCTGTACAATATCCTGGGAGAGGATTCTGAGCTCCTCCACCACCCGCCGCTGAACGGTCTGGAATGGATAGACCGAAAGGCTGTCCCCGGTATGGATTCCCAGAGGATCTAGGTTCTCGAAGGAGGCAAGAGCCGCGGTCTTGCCCGAAGCGTCTCTCAGGACTTCGAACTCTATCTCCTTCCAGCCAACAAGAGCCTTCTCAACCACGACCTCACCCACCGGACTCAACCCGAAGGCCCTTGCAGCAAGGGTTTTGGTCTCCTCCATGTTGTACGAGATGAATCCACCAATACCCTTCGGTGCGAAAAGCGGCCTCAGGAAGACCGGATAGGTCAGGTCTCGTGCCACCCTCACACTCTCAGCAAGGGTCGTGACCAACCTCCCCTCCGCCATTCTCACCGGAAGGGACCTGAGGGTGGCCGTGAGAAGCTCCCTGTCCTCGGCCTTCATCAGAGAGCCGGGGGAGCTGCCGAAGACCTTTATCCCATACCGATCGAGGATTCCCTCCCGATCGGAGAAAACCGTGAGGTTAATCGTATTCTGGTCCCCCAAGACCTGGAGCATCCCGTCCGGTCTTTCAAGGGCAAAGACCTTTTCCACCGTCTCCATGGTCAGGGGTTCAACATAGACAGAGCAAAGGAGGTCCGGATCTGTCAGAATCGAGACAGGGTCGTCACTGATCGTGACCGCCCGAATGCCTTTCTCTGCAAGGACCGAAAGGACCTGGTAGGAGAAGTTGTCGTATTCTCTTCCCTGGCCTATACGGCATGGCCCGGCACCCGTTACCATCAATTTTCTCGGACCCTCGGAGCGACTCATAACCCCCCTTCCTTTCTGCTGAGAACTCAAGCCGCGCCGGTCACCATGGCCAGGAGAGCCATTCTCACGAAGATCCCGTTTCGTACTTGCCGGAAATAGGCTGCCCCAGGATGGGCGTCCACGTCTGTGGTGATCTCGTCGACCCTCGGGAGGGGATGCATGATGGTGGGCTCCTTCTTCGCCTCCCTGAGCAACCGATCGCTGATCACATAGGTCCCTTTGATCTTTTCGTACTCGGATAGGTCGGAAAATCGTTCCTTCTGGATTCGCGTCACATAGAGGAGGTCGCTCGCGGCCAGGGCCTCGCCGAGATTATCGGTCTCCGTGACTTGGACCCCCTTTTGCCTGAGCTTTTCGGTGATCTCCACCGGCATCTTGAGATTCTCAGGCGACACAAAGACGAGTTTGACGGGGTAGAGGCTGAGCAGCTCAACCAGTGCGTGAACCGTACGGCCGTACTTGAGATCCCCCACCAGGGAGACCGTGATCCCTTCCAGGGAGCCGAGCTCCTTCTGGATCGTATAGACGTCGAGCAGGGCCTGGGTGGGATGTTGACCTGCCCCGTCCCCTGCATTGAGAACGGGAACAGAGGCTGCCTCGGCTGCTTCCTTGGCTGATCCGATCTTCGGGTGCCGGATCACGATCACGTCGGCATACTGGGAGACCGTTCTCGCCGTATCCGCAATGGTCTCCCCCTTGGCCGCCGATGAAGTCTGGGCCGAGGCCACACTGATCACATCCCCCTGGAGCCTGTGCATGGCCGCCTCGAAAGAGAGCCGGGTGCGGGTACTCGGCTCAAAGAAAAGGGTGGCCAGGATCTTCCCTTTCATGAGAGGGGGAATCTGTTGGGCTTCTGCTTTCTCTTCCAACCCCCTGGCCACTTCCATAATCTCTTCCAGATCCTGTCTGGAAAACTGACCGCCGTGGAGAATGTGCTTTCCCTTGAAATGATGAGTCATCGTAACCTCCGTCACTTTTTGATCGAGATGGGTAGAAATTGGGAGGTCCCCGGTCCTTTTTCGAGTCGGTCCTCTTTCAGAACCACCCTGCCCCGCTGCAAAGTCAACACCGGAGCTCCCAGGCAGGTTCTCCCCTCGTACAGGGTGTAAGACGCCTTGGAGTGCTGAGTCTCCTGAGAGATGACCATAGGAAGGGCAGGGTCGAAGACGACCAGATCTGCATCCGATCCTTCCTGGATCGCCCCCTTCTTGGGATAGAGTCCGAAGATGCGGGCCGGATTTTCGGCCAGCACGCGGACCAGGCAACAGATGTCTATTCGTCCTCGGTTGACGCCTTCATCATGAGAGACCGTAAGCAGGGTCTCCGAGGATGGAGAACCGAAAGGGGCCTTGAAGAAATCGTCGTCCGCCTTCTTGTCCTTGGGCGCATGGTCGCTCGCGATAACATCGATAACACCCTCTTCAACCGCCTTCCAGAGGGCGTGGTTGTCCTCCTTTGTCCTCAGGGGCGGTCCTATCTTCGCCAGGGGGCCTTTCCTGCGGACTTCGTCATCGGTGAGGGCCAGGTACTGGGGACATGTCTCGGCGTAGACCCTCAGTCCTCGCTCCCGAGCCCTCCGGATCGGTGCAACCCCCCTGCCGGCGCTCACGTGGGCGACGTAGAGAGGGCACCCCATCACCTCGGCAATGGAGATGGCACGAAAGACCGCCTCGGCCTCCAGGGCGTCCGGTCTGGTCTTAAGAAAGACATCCTTCTGGGCCCCCCCGCTCTTCAGGTACTTGTCCTCAAGGTAGTCTATGGCCAGGCCGCTCTCGGCGTGCACCATGGCGAGCCCGCCCTCCTGAGCCAGAACATCCATCGCCGCTGCGAGGTAGTAATCATCGGTCATCCATTTCAACTTCGCATAGGTCATGAAAAACTTGAAAGACGACACCCCGAGCTTCATTGCTTCGGGGATCTCCTTGACCTGATTGGCGGCGTCAAAGATCCCCCCGTGGAGTCCGAAATCCAGAAGCGACTTCTCTTGACATTCCTCCTTGAAACGCTCCAGGGTCTCGGTGAGTTTCATTCCAGGCCGGGCATAGGCGTAATGGATCACCGTGGTGACTCCACCGAAGGCAGCCGTCACCGATATGGCTCCCGGGTCGTCGAGATAGACCGGGTGCATGTGAGCATCAATTATGCCGGGCATAACGAGTTTCCCCGAGACATCGATTGTCTCCCCTGCCTCTTCCGGATCGAGGCCGGGGCCGAGTTCTTCGATGACTTCTCCTTTGACCGCAATATCCTCCATGGTAATTCCTGAGCCGCGAACCACCCGGCCCCCTTTGATGAGCCTATCGTATCGTGCCACTGTCTATCCTCCTCGGAAAGTAGGATGTCTCCGGTGCCCGGGCTCGGCTCCATCGAGTCGTCTACTCGTACTATGTCGAGTCCGGCCTTGGATCCTGGCCTGTGAACTTCTGAATCTCCAGGACGTGTCCTTCGGGGTCTTCAAAGAGGAAGGACCTGATCCCGATCTCCTTCTTTGTGAGAGGGGAAGAGAGCAGTTTCACCCCCTTCTTTCGAAGCTCCTCGTACCACTCATCCACATCTTCGGTGACCAGGCTGATCATGACGGATTTCCCGGAACCTGATTGCAGAAACCCCCTCCTTTCGTCCATAACCCCGATCAGGGCATTGCCGGCTACCTCGTAGATTCTTCCGTACCCCTGATCGATCCGCACCTTGAGGCGTAAGATTTCTTCAAAAAAGCGATATGCCTTCTCGATGTTGCGAAAATAGAGAAGGGTGATTTGAGACTGGAACACGCAAGGGTCTCCTCTCCACAGGGGCAGCTCGCCTTCATGGCTCCTCCTGCTGTGCCCTCTTGATCTTTTCTTGTTCAATGTAGTTGGTTATCTTTTCGAACTCTTCCTGGCTCAGCAACTCAACCTGAGTGAGCCATGCAAATGCTTCAGATACCTTGAAGAGGATGTGGGGCTCAACATAGGCCCTCCTCAGCCTCTCGCTCCCCCCCTGCTCTCGGTCCAGGAGAACGACCAGCTCGGTGGCGATTCCTCCCTGTTCCCGGACGGCCTCGGCAGCCTCTATGACACTCTCACCGGTCGTAATCAGATCGTCAACGATCAGGACCCGATCGTTTCTCTCCACAGAACCCTCGATCTTCTTCCGGACGCCGTGTTCCTTACGGGCTTTCCGGTAGTAAATGAGTGGAAGGGCGAGTTTCTGGCTCACCATGGTTGCAAAGGGAACTCCCGCCGTAGGCACTCCGAGGATCTTGTCGATCTTGTCCCTGCCGATCTCGTTGATAATGATGCGGACCAGCGAGTTCGAAATCCAATCCATTGTTATGGGGCTGGAGATGGTCTGCCTGAGATCGATATAGTAGGGACTCTTCTTGCCGGAAGTCAATGTGTAGTCGCCGAACTTGATCGACTCGTTGCGGACCAGCATGAGCCCGATCTGTTTCATGAGGAATCTCTTTTCCTCTTCCCAGATCTGCCGCTCGATCTCCTGGAATTTGTCCACCATCGTGATCGCCTCCTAGAAATAGGAGGGGATAGCCCACCCGGCATGGAGACTCCCCTCCCTCCCAGGGGAGCGAAAAACACACGGGCTGGCAGGGGAGGTTTGGACTCTTACTCGAGACTCACCCAGATATCTCCCGCATCCGCTCGAAAAACAAATTATGGCAAAAACCTGTACCAAAGTCAATGCTGGCTCCCGGCGGAGTGCCCCCCCTTCTCGGATTGCACGTCCTAACTTCTTCTTATTCTTGAGGACCGTTGCCCATCCCGGCCTGGCCGAGCGGGGATCGGTCAGGGCTTTTGAAAACATACGAGGCGCGCCCGCAGCCCGAGACTCTCTCTCACAGCCCGGCAAAACACCTGATAGGCCTTTTCGCCCTGTATGAGGCCCCTCTTGATCTTAATTTCTCGAAGGACCTTGAGGACCCCCGGCAAAGGGCACTCCACCCTCAGGGTACTGGAAAAGCAGGGTGTATCCTTTTTCACCTCGGGCGGGAGGTACTTGACCCTCCATGCTGCCGGATACCGGATCTCGAGATCGAGCCTTCCTGTCAGGGTCGAGAAGACGGCAAAGGGGCCGAGACGCCTGTCACCGACCACGAGGTACTTCATGAACCTATCCTCAAGGGGTAGAGGGGAGAAAAGGTTCGCCCCTATCCCGGGAATTCCCCTCGGAACACGGTAGGTGGCCCGTATCTCAGGGGGGACTCCCGATTGGAGGAGATGGAGAACCTCCGGTCCTGAAGTTGCACCGGCGAGGGGGTCCAGATCGTTCATCCACCTATCCCAGAAAATCCTTTTTCTTTCCCTCCCCATACCAGTCAAGGCCTCCCGCAGTTCCACCCCATAGAAACCGTGGTGGACCTCGGTGACTCGACCCTGGATCTCGCCGGGGTTCTCCAGATGGAGTACGATTCTCGAGTCCTTCCCGCTCATCGACCTGCTCCGTATCTTCTCCCACCTGCACGCGGGGAGAAGCAGGCCCCACCTCCCCATTCGACCGGTGTACCCTGGATCGTAGTAGCGGCTCCTACTGCTGAATTCGTAGTAGGACCGGCCCACCTTTACCATCACCTGATTGAAGAGCCCGGGAGAAGGAACGTCCTTGAGTCCGTCGAGGAAGATATCACCGCCGTTGTAAAGGACGAGCTGAGGGCTGAATCCCCTTGCTCTCAGCAACTCAAAGAACAGGACCGAAGCGTCCTTGTTGTCGGCGTAGTTCCTTTTCAGGACCACCGAAGGACTGGTAACCTCATATCGACTCTTATCGAGATCGATGTCCACAATGGAGAGCCTCTTGACAAGGCGGCTGTAAAGCTCATCAGGGGTGTCCCACGGAGGCGCTGAGGAGAGCAGGCCCTTGAGCTCGTCCTCTTTCAGATCCGGCAGCAACCTCGAGATGAACCACCTGCCCACATCCTCCCATCCCGTAGCAGAGGAGTAAAAGAGTGTGGGGTAGAGATTCTCAGGAGAGGGCTGGTGGCCTTCTTCTGGCAGGCCCTCTATCATGCTCCCCCACCAGGCGCGTCTCGTCCTGCCGTCATGGAGGACCTCCTGCTTGAAACCGGTACCAACTTTTCCAAAGGTGGACAGCACGAAGTTGGCCGGAGTGATCAATTCGAACCTCGCGTTCCTGACCGGGTCTGTTCCCTGGAAGATCGTCCTCCCCCATACGACCCCTACCGGTCTTCGGACGATCTCATATTCTATCTCCACCCTGTCCCCCACCTCGACGCCGGGAAATTCCACCGTCACTTCCCGGTACTTTGAATAGAGGGCGGCGGACGCCGTCCTGGGAGCCATAATCTCATGGATCCACTCGCCCTTGACTTCGATCGTGGTATTGTCGGGCTTTATGGTCCTTGCAAAGACCACTCGGAGGGTTTCGTATTCCCGATTGAAGTGGAGCTTGCAGTGGGCGTGTTCCTTCTTCCCCTTGTAGGTGAGGATCTTTTTCAGGACGTGTACTCTGGTACGGACTCCGCCCCCCTTTCCTATCACTGTCTCCTTGCTCTTTTCGAGAAAGACCACGTCATATCCGAATTTCCTGCAACTCTGACGTTCCGGAGTGCTCGTCCCGCTTTTCACCGAATTCGGGCATGCCGCAACGGCCACACCGGCAACAAAAAGAACCATGATCCAACGTCTAAACATGCTCCGGGTCTCCCCCTATCTATCGTTCAAAAACGATGGGCAAGAAACGACTCACGGCTCTCCGGTGTTGCAAGGATTTCAGGCTTCCGTACTGAGAAGGCGAAACCAGCACCGAACGCCACAAGAATTCCCGGTCGATAACCACCCGGTCGGGCCCAACCAGCCCGTAAGAGCCCGAATCCCTGAACAGGGGTTGGTCGAGGCTCGGCAGAGGAGGCAGAACGATCTTCCTTACACCCAGCAACCTCAACTCCTCGTGGATCCTTGTACAGAACCGGTAACCCAGCTCTATGGGGTAGCGACGCTTCACCATGTCGGCCTTACCCAGGACCCAGCGGTCGAGAAAGCTGAAGTTGTCGAGAAAAGAAAAAGGAACGAGGAATCCTCTCTTTCCTTCCCCGATTGCCGCGTCCTTGACTCCATAGGTGATCTCCAGAGAGAGGGGACTGGTGGAATCCGCGAGATTCTCGATGCAGAAGCTCTCCACACCCGCCTCGGGCATGCCGCGCTTCAGGAGCCTTTCAACGATCCGCCCCCTTTCAAAGGCACTCCTCTCCATCAACATGCCCCGGAAAATCGTATCTGCAAAACCGGAGTATGTGACCTGGATCCTGCCTCGTAGATGGTTCTGCTCATCCAGGGTAGAGGTAATGGAGACAACGGTCATATTGGATTCTGCCGGCCTCGGCGGAGTGATGGAGAGCTCATTGTTCATGTCCGGAGCCGCCACAAGGTAGCTCCGGTCTCGATCGTAGTCTGGAAGAAACTGACGGCTCGTTTCAGCCGTCGGGTCGAGAAGCATCAGCCTCCCCTTCACGAAGACCCCGCAGATCGCATGGTTGAAGGCAGATCTGGGTATTTCCGGATCTATCTTCGGGCCTATGGAGATCAGTACCGGGTAGGATCGAAACCCTGCAATCCTCAGCATACTGACGAGAAGGGCCATCTTGTCCCGGCACACTCCGGCCCTCTGTGAAAAAGTCTCTTTCACATCGTGGGGTTCAAAACCCGGCTTGAAGGTCTCCGTTGTTATTCCGAGATAGCGGACCCTGCGGGAAACAAAAGAGAAGAGGGCCCTGATCTTCCCCTCTTCCGAGGATTCCTCTGCGGTGAGCTCCTCCACCTTCCGCACCATGGCACCGGAGGGCTTCAGCTTCGGCTCCACTACCCCCCAATACCACTTCGAAATCTCATTCCAAGACGAGAGGGTGGTGAAGAGGAGGCGCATGGCCACCCTGGAGATATGAGGCATATGCGGCTCTGGAACCAGCATCGGTACGTTCCTGAAGCGCCACCGGTAGACCCACTTCCCATCCTCGGTGAGAAGGGTCTCAAAGGTATGGGTGTCCCTCACCTCGTCCTTGAGCAGATACCTGAGCTTGACCGAGGCCGGGCCTTCCACCTCGAAGAGATACTCTCTGATCGGCACTCTGTACTGGGCCAGAATCATTCCAAAGAAATTCCCGGAGATGACAGGCCGGACCCGCCTGTAGAGAACCCGATAGTGGATCGTGTCTCCTACCTCCAACCCAGGAACAAAGACATGGACCTCCCTCTCGTTAGGGTCGTAGATATTCATCATAGCCGAGCCTGGGGGTGAGATCGTCCTGGAATTGACCGACAGATCTACAGGCCGGACTATCCCCCGGGGTTTTATCACCTCGATTTTCTCGATCTCAAAACGATCGTATGCCATGTTATACGAGAATACCTGCTTCGCCTCGCCTTCCAGCCCCCTCTCCGTGAGTATCTTCAGGAAGACCTCGTCCGTAGTGACTCCCTTGCCCGATTCGTCAAAGCTTCTCCTCTCCTTCTCCAGGGCCACAACCACTTGTGCCCCTGGATAGTCACGAGGAGAAATGAGGTCCAGGAAGGAATACTCCCCTCCCTGCAAAGCTTCCCCCCTGCAAGGAATGATCAGCACCATCAAAAGAGAAGCCAGGCCAAGAGCCCCCATCCTGAGACGGCCCATAGTTTTTCTCCCTCTCCGGCCCGGAAGGGCCGGAAATTCAGGATCGAGAGGAGAAGTATATCCTCCAGTCATGCCTATTGAATACCCGAGATCCCGTATAAAATCAATCCGGGGACTCCGGAGATTCCTCACCTCTCGGTAAGGGTCTCCGAAACGCCGAGGAACCCGGGCCTTTCCCGACTTGACAGGCGATCTGGTTTCCTGTCATACTTTGGCAGTGTAGGCCATGGAGCAGACCATCATCCAGGTGGGATCCAAGGGATGAAACCGAGAATCCTGATCAAGATCGGGGGAAGGGCCTTTGATGGACGTGACGGCTTCAGGGCTCTGGCCCAGGCGATCAGAAACCACAGAGAGGCAGAGGTGATCATCGTCCACGGCGGCGGAAAGGAAATCTCTCAGGCCCTCAAGGATGCCGACCGAGAGACTGTCTTTGTCGACGGCATCCGGGTCACCCCGGCCGAGGACATGGAGATCGTGGAAGAGGTCCTTTCCGGAAAGGTCAACGCAAGAATCGCATCCTGGCTGGAACAGGGGGGCATTGCGTGCAGGCGCATGTCCGGGAAGACCGATCGGCTCCTTGTGGTGGAGCCTCTGATCCACAGGGGACGAGACTTGGGCTTTGTGGGCAGGGTGATTCAGGTCAACCCAAAACCCCTTCTCGACAGTCTGGCAAAAGGCGAGGTCCCTGTGGTTTCTCCGATTTCAGTGGATAGAGAGGGAAAGAGTTACAACGTCAATGCCGACAGCGCAGCGGCAGCCCTGGCCGTTGCCTCCCGGTGTACGGATCTCGTCTATTTCACAGATGTTTCCGGTGTTCAGGTGGGAGCCCAGATCCGCCCCTTGCTTACAGTGGAGGAGGCCAAGAGACTCATCGCACGGGGTACAATCAAAGGGGGTATGGTTGCCAAGATGGAGTCCGCATTCGAGGCTCTCAGGGGCCAGGTCCAGCGGGTGCATATCACACGGTGGCACGGCATGAGTACCTTTGAAAGCATGGTCAGGAGGAAGCCCGTACCCGGGACGACCATCAGGTTCTGAGCAGGTGAGATGAGATCACTGGAAGAGAGCTTTGTCCGTGTCCTGGGCGAGCTCGTCGGAATCAACTCGGTCAACCGTTCTCTTGCAAAGGGACCCGGAGAAGAGGAGATCTCCAGGTTCGTGTACCGGTATCTGGCCGACCAGGGGCTGAAACCAGAAATCCAGTCCGTAGAAGAGAAGAGGACCAATGTGGTTGCCCTGGCACCTGGAAGGAATCAGAGGAATCCCGTCCTGTTGAACGCCCACCTCGACACCGTGGGGGTGGAAGAGATGGCTCACCCATTCACCCTCAGAAGAGAGGGCGATAGACTCTACGGCCGTGGAACCTACGACATGAAGGGCGGCATGGCGGTCATGCTGCTGCTTGCCCGTCACTTTGCCAGGAAGAGACCTCCTGCAGACATCTGGTTTACCTTTGTGGCAGATGAAGAGGACAGGAGCATGGGAATGGAGCACTTGGTCGGGAAGTGGCTCCCCTGCCTCCCCTCTCCTCCCCTGGGCGGGATCTTCCTTGAACCCACAGAGGGACAGATCGGGGTGAGTCATAAGGGTTTTGTCTGGTATGAGATCGAGGTAACCGGCAAGGCAGCCCACGGAAGCCGCCCTACAGAGGGAATCGATGCGATCCTCCCTCTCAAGGGAGCCCTCCAAGAGCTCGACAGAATCCGGTCGAAACTCGAGAGGGAGAAACCCGATCCACTGCTTGGCAGGGCAAGCCTCCACGGAGGGCTGATAGAGGGTGGAACAGCGGTCAGCGTAATCCCCTCCAGGTCGCGACTCCGGTGGGAGAGGCGAACCCTTCCGCGAGAAAGCCCTGACACTTTCGAGGAGGAGCTGAAACGGGTCCTCCAGGCTGTCAGAAACGTGCCGGGAAATCACTGGGTGGACGGCCGCATCATGCTCGTGAGGCCTCCCTATGAGATCCAAAGAAAGAGCCGAATCTTGAGATGCCTGCAAGAGGTTTCTCCTGAATCGAGGCTCGTGGGGCTCTCCTTTTGGGCAGACTCCGCGCTGGCGGGAAGGGCCGGGGTGCCGTCTCTGCTCTTCGGTCCTGCGGGTCATGGAGCCCACGCGGCCGACGAATGGGTGAGCCTGAAAAGTCTCGTCGACGTCTACGAAACCCTCAAGCGCCTCCTTACGGCATCCTGCTGGGCCGACGACTGAGACAAGTGGGATCTACTCCTTCATAAAGGGCATCGGCCATTTCCCCATCTTTCTGAGTATTGCATGGTGGGCCTTCAGTCTTACGGCATGTATGTTGATAAAGCCCTTGGAGTCCTGCTGGTTGAAACCGCCCTCCACATCCATGCTGGCCAGATCTTTGTCGTACAGCGAACTCGGTGATTCCCTGCCCAGAACCGTCACGTTACCCTTGTAGAGGGATAGATAGACAACTCCGTCGACCACCTCCTGACTCTTGTCAACGGCGGACATGAGGAAATCCATCTCCGGGGAAAACCAGAATCCGTTATAGATGAGTTCCGAGATCTTCGGGGATAGCATATCCCTCAGCTTCATCACCTCCCTGTCCATTGCGATTCCCTCGATGTCCATATGAGCGATCCGCAGGACAGTCCCTCCAGGCGTCTCATACACACCGCGGGACTTGATCCCGATGAACCGGTTTTCCACGATATCGATCCGCCCGATCCCGTTTTCACCCGCCAACCTGTTGAGGTACTCAAACAACTCGAGAGGCCTCTCCTTCACCGTGCCGTCGTCCCGGTTCACGACCTTCACCGGGACTCCGTCCTTAAAATGGATCTCTATTCTCGTCTCCCTGTCAGGTGCCTCCCTGGGCGAAACCGTCTTTTGAAACATGTCATCCCTTGGAGCTACTCGCGGGTCCTCCAGTATGCCAGATTCGTAGCTGATGTGCATAAGGTTGTCGTCTGTACTGTACGGTCTCTCACTGGTTGCTTCAACCGGAATCCCATGCTCCTCTGCATACCCGAGCAGGTCGGTCCTGCCCTCGAATTGCGCGAGGAACTCCGGATCCTTCCACGGGGTGAATACTTCAACTTCCGGCATGAGGGCGTAGTAGGAGAGTTCGAATCGAACCTGGTCGTTCCCCTTCCCCGTCGCTCCGTGAGACACCAGACGGGTGCCCTCTTTCCTGGCGATCTCTATCTGCCTCTTTGCGATCAACGGGCGAGCCAGGGACGTTCCCAGCAGATACCTCCCCTCGTAAATGGCATTCGCCTTAAGGGCTCTGAATATGTAGTCCCTCACGAACTCCTCTCTCAGATCTTCGACATATACCCTGGATGCTCCTGTTTCCAGGGCCTTCCGTCTCGCCGCCTCCAGATCGTCGCTTTGCCCCACATTAGCGATATAGGCTACAACCTCGTATCCGTTCCCAGCCAGCCAGTTCAAAATAACAGAGGTATCCAACCCACCACTGTACGCCAAGACGATCTTCTTGCCATCCCCATTGCTCATTCCAAACCTCCCATTAGCACTCACCCGGGCAAGGCTCATATCCATACCAAACCCCTACCGGGCTCGTTATCTTAGCATTCCTGAATCCTGCGAGCAAGTGGCTATCTCTGCTAAAATGGGACTCGGAATAGACATGGTATCCCCCTGCTTCACAGGGGGATTGCAGAGGCGGGATACCCACCGAGGATAGGCATAGCCGGGAAGGCTCGACCTGATGCCTGAAAAAGCGTCCTCCCCGAGGGAGGGACACAGAAATAGCAAGAAACTACTCTACTTGAACACCCACCTCAACCGTGCCGGTCCAGGACTTCTCGGTTGAGGACGTTTTCAGGAACCCTCCCCTCCAGGGCGTCGATGATCGCCCGTGTGGATTGGGCTGCCAGATCGATCAACGCCTCATGGGAAACAAAGGCCGAATGGGGCGACACGATGACGTTCGGCATAGAAAGCAGAGGATTCCCGACCTCCGGAGGCTCTTGCGCCAGCACGTCCAGCCCTGCACCCGCGATCTTCTTGGTCCTCAGGGCCTCGATCAGTGCCTGCTCGTCAACCACGCCACCTCTACTGGTATTGATAAGGTAGGCCGTATCCTTCATGGAATCGAAGACCGCTGCGCCTATCAGATGCTGCGTCTCCCGGTTCAAGGGTACATGGAGAGAGAGGTAGTCCGCAGTACGAACGAGGTCCCCTAACTCCAAGAACTCTATGTCCAGAACAGCCCTCCCCGATTCGGGAAGATACGGGTCATAGGCTTTGACGGCCAGTCCGAAAGCTTTGGCCTTCCGGGCCACGGCCCTGCCGATCTTACCCAGCCCAACCAGTCCCAGTATCTGTCCCTTGAGCCTCCGTATGGACCAGGCGTCGAGGCCCTCCCAGGCCCCCTTCCTGGTCAGATCCTGGCATTCCGGCAGGTGCCTGTTGAGGGCCAGCAGCAAGGCCATGGCGTGATTGGAAACCTCCTCTACACAGAAGCCGGGCACATTGGCTGCCAGAATCCCGTGTCTTGTCGCGGCATCCAAATCGAACTCATCAAAACCGATGCCTGTGACCGATATGATCTTACACGAGGATAGCCCCTTGATGTCTTCTTCGCCCAGGGGAAAGTTGACCTGTAGCAGGATCCCCTTTGCGCGCGGAGCGTACTTGGGATAATCGGCTTCATAGGATTCACTGCGGGTAACAACCAGTTCATACCCCCCCTCCCACAGCATTTTCCTCATATGTTCGACTTCCCGGGAATCGAACAGGTCGTCGAGCATCCACACGAGATTCTCCTTTGCAGAAACACTTTGTTCGCTCATGGGAAAACTCCTTCCAGTGCTCAACCGGGAATCCAGGCCTCCTTGATCCACCTTTAGCCACACAAAACGCCGATATTCCAGATGCTGACGGAACCGTATCCGAGGGCCTCCGCCTTCGTCATCTCCCCAAAGGCCACATCCACCAGCTTCTGGAAGATCCTCTCCCCGCCCGCCTGTAGGGATTCCTCTCCTCTACTGATGGACGTGACATCGACATCGATATGGTCTCTGAGGCGTCGGGCCGTCTCCGGATTCCCCGTAACCTTGATGACCGGAGAGATGGGAGACCCTCCGGGCGACCCCCCTCCGGTCGGAAAGATTATGATCTGAGCTCCTGCTGCATTGAGACCGGTCAGGGCTTCGGGAGTACGACCTGGGCCGTCCATGAAGAAAAGACCCTGGCCTTCGGGGATCTCTCCGTATCCGAGCACTCCCTGTAAGGTCTTCTTCCCGGCCTTCATGATCGACCCCAGGGATTTCTCCTCGATCGTCGTAAGCCCGCCGGCGATATTACCCGGTGCAACATTTGCCTCCTGTAGATCCAGATCCGAGGCTTCTGCCCTCTCCTTGAACTCCTCCACTACACGATAGAGCTTCTCCTCCACCTCACGGCTCGCCGCTCTCCCTGCCACAATATGTTCGGCTCCGATGAGTTCGGGAGTCTCCGTGAAGATCACAGTGCCTCCCGAATCGACGACTCTGTCGGCCGCCACGCCGGTGGCAGGGTTGGAGGCGATGCCGGAGGTGGTATCCGACAATCCGCACTTCAGACCCAATGTGAGCTGTTCCATGGTGCAGGGGACCCGCTTGATTTGGGAAGCCTCCTGGAGCATCCTCTCCAGAATCTTCGCTCCCTTGGGAAGTGCTGCCAGCAAACCTTCGTCATCGAGAAAGTTCAGGTACTCCACCGGCTTCTTCGTCTTGGATATCTCATGGGCCAGCTTTTCAGCCGGGATTGTTTCACACCCCAGGCCGACCACAAGCACCGCTGCTACATTAGGGTTCTTACCCAATCCGGCCAGGGTACGGAAGGTCTGATCATTGTCCCTGCCCAGCTGGCTGCATCCCTGCCTGTGTGTGAGTACAAGCACATCGGGATACATGCGCCCGAGCCTGTTGGCCAGATCATTGGCACAGCCGACAGAGGTAAGAACAGCAACACGGTTCCTGAATCCAATAGACCCGTCCGGTCTGGGGTAGCCCGATAGTTTCATCATTCTGCCTCTCCTTGATCTCGACTTGATGAGATTGAATCGACGCCGCGGGAGAGATCTCCCCGGACTCTCAGGCTTTCGACGTTATGGACGTGAACGTGTTGTCCGCGCCCTATCGGTTGGATCGCCCGGCCGATAGGCTCACCGTACTTCACTATATTCTCCCCCTTCCCTATCTCCCTAGTTGCGAACTTGTGACCCAGGCAAATCCTTTCCCTTATCTCAATCTCCGTTGATCCTCCCCCAGTTTCCACTCGCACCTTTTCGCTCTTGTCCACGTCAGCCAGGAGTGTGGCCACATTGTCCTTTTCATCCATTACGATCGCTTTTCGAGCCTCCATCTTCGAACCTCCCAGATCCGGCCTCCCAATCGCCGAGCCGAAATCTTCCCGACCACTTTCAGACTCCCTATTTTCGACTGTTCATCAAATAGAAGGGCTCATAGTCCATCTTCTCCCACCCCTCATACCACTTATGGCAATAAGGCTTAATCCTTTGAAGGGTTTCAGCGTACTTTCTCTGCTCGGGGCTGATCCCTTTGGCTATCTCCTTTCGTACCTCTTCATAGAGACGGTCAACGTCCACCTTTAAGAACCTCCGATCCTCCATGACCACCTCTCCACCCACAATCACCGTGTCGACATGAATCCCTTTGGCCCGGTGAATAAAGACCTCGGCGATGTTCATCTCAGGGGACATCCAGGGATCCTCCATCATTTCACCTAGGTTTACCAGGATGGCATCGGCCTTCATCCCGGGCTTGAGAGCACCGCACTCTCCTTCAAAACCGCAGACACGGGCCGCATTGGTCGTTCCCATCTTTAAAACGTCAAATCCACTCAGAGCCGGTGTGTTTGCAATATCGAATCCGGAAACCCGATGTAGTCGATGTATGACCCTCAGCTCCATGATGATATCGTCATCATCGTTGATGCTCTTATCGTCCAT
Organism: Deltaproteobacteria bacterium; assembly: GCA_019308905.1. NCBI lineage: Bacteria > Pseudomonadati > Myxococcota > Myxococcia > Deltaproteobacteria bacterium. The sequence goes on along the minus strand of JAFDHF010000013.1, from coordinate 31,807 downwards.
TCCCAGGGCGACATTGACCCCGGCCTTATGGAAATGGTAGACCGGAGCGATTCCGTTTCTGATGGCCAGGTTGCAGCTGGCGTGGTGAGTAATGGAAGACCCTTTGGAGGCAAGAAGCTCGATGTCTGCCTCGGAAGCGAAGACCATATGGCCAAAGGTGAAATTCTCATCCAGGAGGCCAAGATCTTCCAGGTGGGCTATCCAAGACTTGCCATACTGTCTTAGGCCGTATTTCTTGTTTGGGGGGCTTTGCAAAGTGTGAATATGGATCTGGATCTTACCTAGCTCATCTGCCCTCGTCTTTACTCTTTGATGAAAGTCATCGGTAATACCCTCGATCAGATTTGGACCAAACAGAATCCGCGTATTCTCGTCGTTATACTGGTCGTATAGTTCGTCAAAGAGAGCCATGTACTCATCCACCACGGCCTTTTTGTCATAGAAGACCATTGGCCGGCAGAACTCCTGTAGATCCGGCGGCAAGGTCTCGAAAAAGTGCGTATCATCCAGGATCAAGACGTCCTTATTGCACACCCCTGGTGAGTAGGCACACCGAATACCCACCTCGTGGTAACCTCTGATCGTCTTGCCCGCTCGTTCGACCATCTCATCTGCCTGTCCGGCCTTGCCAAAGTTGTTGTGATGCATAGTCGTACAACCGCTGCGCAGATGCCGCACCCCAGAGAGCATGGCGTTCAGTTCAGGATCGATTTCGATCAGGAAGGCCCAGTCGATCAGGATGTTTTCCACAAAATCGTAGGCTCCACCTCTTTGAAAGGGGCTCAACCCCCGGCCATGACTGTGCCCGTCGATAAGTCCGGGCATGAGCAGTTGTTTTCCATTTCCCTTGACCGTTGCCTGCGGATATTTCTTCCTCAAAGATCCGTAATCGCCCACCTCAACGACCTTCCCTCTGGAAAAATAGACTGCCCCATCTGTAAGAACACCATGCTCACCTGCACTGGCATCTGTGATCACGTATTTGCCCCTAGCTACGATATCCATGGATCGGCCTCCAACAGATACAATGATTTCCCATGCGACGTCTCTTCTGGTCAACCCTGATTGGATGTTCAGGGATTCCCCTCAGAACTGTTCCGTTATGAGACATATCCCAACGCCTTCGGGATCCATAGAGAAACAAAGGGGATATAACTCACCAACATGAGAACCCCGATCTCCACCAGCAGGAAGACGAAGATCTCCTTTGCCAGTTTCTCAAAGGTCACACCTGCAAGAGGAGCAACGATAAAGAGGTTCTGCCCCAGGGGAGGAGTGATCAGACCAATCACCAGATTCATGATCACGATGATCCCGAAATGTATGGGCTCGATTCCCAAATGAACCGCTATTGGAGCAAACACCGGGGCAAGGATCAGAATTGCCGGATTCTGATCCATAAACGTGCCCACAATGAGAAAGATTATGTTTATGGTTATGATAAACCCGTAATATCCCAGGGGGCGGACCATGGTTTCGAGTTTCAAGGCCACCTGTTCGTAAGCGATGACAAGACCGAAGATGTTTGAACACCCGATGATGACCATTACGATAGCTGTTATTGCCCCACTTCTGACAAACATACCCGGAAGATCGGAAAGCTTCAGCTCGCGATAGACAAAGAAGGTGATAATGAACGAATAAACAACCGCCACGGCCGCCGCTTCTGTGGGAGTAAAAATCCCTCCTATGATACCTCCGAGGATGATCACCGGTGTCATTATGGCCAAAATGGCATCTTTGGTAGCGACAAGGAACTCCCTCAGCGTCACCTTGTATTCCCTCTTGGGGTATCTGCGCCTCACCGAGATTACATAGCTTGCAATCATCAGTGCGACACCCACAAGAATGCCGGGAATCATCCCCGCCGCAAAGAGGCCACCGATGGAGACACCGCTTACGGCCATAGCATAAATGACTACAGGCAGGCTGGGAGGAATAATCGGCCCTATACAGGAAGAGGCCGCCGTGATGGCCGCTGAGAATTCAGCGTCGTATCCATTCTCCACCATCATGGGGATTTCGATGGAGCCCAGGGCACTGGCATCGGCTGCTGCCGCCCCGGTAATACCCCCAAACAACATACTGGCCATCACATTGGCAAGCGCCAGTCCGCCACGGACAAAGCCGACGCAGATCACGGCGAAATTGAGCAATCTCTTTGTGAGCCCCCCGTAGGCCATGATCTCTCCGGCGAGGATGAAGAAGGGGAGACACAGCAGAGGGAAGACGTTCATCCCTGAAAACCACTTCTGAGGGACGACCATCAAGGGGATACCCATAAGCAAAATCGCCCCCAGGCCGCTTATTCCCAATGAAAAAGCGATGGGAGCACCGAGGGCCATCGTTATTGCCAGAATCAAGAGCAGAACAGTGAGCACCATGGTTCGTTTCCCTTTTTGCCGACAGGGCCAGCCCGATCGTTACAGGCATAGGGATTTCGAAGCGTTCTAAGATCCACTCTCGGGGGAACGGAATCCTTTCAAATCCCTTATCAGGTTCTCCAAGCCTATCAAGAACATGATCCCACACCCGACGGGGATAGCCATGTTCGGGAAAGTCATGGGTATCTCCATCGCAGGAGTAAGGTGATTCCACTGTGAAATAGAGAAGATGAGGCCCTCAACCGTGCAGAATATAAGGAACACCAATAATGAGAGATGAACAAACACGCTTACCACCACAGCCGCATACCCGGTGAGTCTATCCTTTAGGAAAGCGATACTCACATGTAAACCCTCGCGCAGCGCATAAACAGACCCGAGAAGTGAAATCCAGACCAGGAGGTATCTTGCAAGTTCTTCAGGCCACCTCAAGGGGGCGAGAAACACGTACCGCAAAATCACCTGCACAAAAATGATGATCGTCATGACCGGCACCATGGCGATCAAGCCCCCCTTGCAGACCCAGAGTAAGGCATCGTTGACTCTTCCCATGGCAATCCACCTCCGATAAAGGCCAGGATTGAGGTCCTGTGGCTGCCCATCAAACACAGGCCTTTGGGCGGAGGGAAAGGTCTTTCCCTCCGCCCAGACACTCCATCGACCCCGGTCCTCAGTAGGGATACAGCTCCTTTTCCGCCTTTTCAGAGGCCTTGAGAAACTTATCCACCCATTCGGATCCGATCTTCTTCTTGGTCCAATCCACCATGTGGTCGTGGAGGGTGTCTTTCCATATCTTCATCTCCTTCGGGGTAGGAATGTAAACCTCCAATCCTTCCCCCCGGAAATAATCGACCCACAGGTTTTCACCCCAGAGGGTCATTCCCTCGAAAACCGTTATGGCCTGGAGAGCGGCATCCTTGATCAAAGCCTTGTCTTTGGCGGACAGCTTGTTCCAGAATTTTTCACTCACGTACAGGTTGGACATGCCCAGATAGAAATCCGACTTGTTTATATACTTCAGGACCTCATCGAGCTTTATTGAACGGACAAACGGTATGGCCGTGATGCATCCGTCGACGACCCCCTGTTGGAGCGAGGTATAGAGCTCTGAATAGGCGATGGGGGTCGGCGTACCCCCGGCGGTCCTGACGATTTCCATCAGGTTCGGCGTCTGAAGGGTCCTCAACTTCTGTCCCTTAAGGTCGCTGGGCACGCGAATCGGTTTCTTTGCCGACATGAAATTATAGTACGGCCCCTCAAAGCTCCACGCGAGCACCCGGATGCCGCTCTTCTTGGCAATCGATTCGGCCAGCTCGTCACCCAGGGGCCCGGACAATACCTTCTTGGCTACGTTGATGTCCTTGAACAGGTAAGGAATCTGGATCGCCAGGACCTCAGGTGCGAAGTTCGGCAGCGGCCCGCCTGGATAGCCGCTCATATCCATTGCACCGGACCGGAGCATCTCCAGTGCTTCCATCTCACTGCCAAGCTGCCCGGAGGGGAAGATGCTTACCTTGATTCTCCCCCGGGTCATTCTCTCTATGGTACTCTTAAAGGACTGGCACTTGATATGGGTTGAAGCGAACTCACCATTGGTCTTCTCTATGCTGAGCTCGAGGGGCGGGTCGATGCTCCCCATCTTGATGGTGATCGTCTTTGCGAACCCCTGTGGAGCAAAGGCAAGGCAGACAAAAACAAATGCCAGAGCAAGGACTCCCAACCTGGAAACGGTGTTTTTCTTTCTCTTCATTTTGCTCCTCCTTTGAATCGCTGACAGGTTCCTTCGGGTACCTTACCAATCCAGACCACGAGAACGCTTCATCACCCCCTTTCCAAAATGATTGCCGATTCATGGCCAAAAGGAGAGATAACCATCCAGAGCCTTCTGGCCACCTTCTTTTCAGGGAATCAAATACCATGAATCCGACTAAAATCCCTCGACCTGTTTCGGGAAGTAGTCCTCCAAGGTACCTTCCCGGTAGACATCTGCCGTTGCGCAGTGGAGACCACCCCCGAATGGAGAGACTTCATAGAAGGGAACCGGAATCACTTCGAAGCCGTGTTTGTCGAGCAGGTCAATCACCGGGGTCTCACTGGCCTCCACACAGACCGTCTTGGGATCAAGCACGAGAAGGTTCATGTTCAGCCAGATGCTGCAAAAGGTCATCGGCCTCTTTTCCTTGAGAACCGACTTAGGGGCGAGCAGGACCTCCCAGTCGTTCTTCTTGAACAACTCGCCCTGTCCCTTTTCCAGAGGGGTTCGCACCGGATTGATCAGCACCAGACCCGGCCGGAGGGGGACGATGGTCGTGTCCATGTGCCACGGGGTGAGTTCCCTGTACCTCACCTTGTGGATTCGATGGTTCGGATAGTGGCGGCGCAACCAGTCTATGCCGGAGTCGTTCGTCACCATCGACTTCTGGACAAAGAGGTCCTTCCCGCACCGCACCACGTCGGCCGCATCAAACAAGGGCTCGACCTCGGTTATGATCCAGTCGCTCTTTTCGGCCCGTTTGTACTTCTCTTCTTCACTCAGGGAATTCCACTCCTTCCAGAAGTCCTTCTTGTAAGTCCGTTCCGTGAGACGGGGCTTCGGCGCCGCCTCCCACCTCATGTTCGGGTCGTCCTTGAAATACTGCTCCATGAGCGGGCGATAGCAGAGATATTCAAACCACCTGCTGCGAAAAGACATGGTGGCTTCCAGAATCTCGTTGCCCACAGTGAGCAAAAGATCCCGGGGGGGCATGCAGCCGAACATCGACTTCTGCACCCAGTCGGGGGTCTGGACGGTCTGGCTGAAATCAAGCGGGGTGGGCCTGTCTACGCGAACGCCCCGGCTTTCCAGGATTTTTGCAAAATTGTCGAGCTGCTCGTTAGCTTTTTCTTCCATCTCCTTGGGCAGAGGTCCATACTTGCCCAGGGGGAATCCGTACTCGGGCCAGTCCCGCTGAACAGCAGGCTCCGGTGCCTGAACCATGGTCCCATCGGCCCTGCCGACGATGATATGCTTGAGCGGATCCCACTCGTTCCAGCTATTGACAATGTTCTTTCGGTCCTCTGGCATTACGTCTACCTCCTTTGAAGTTGTTTTCTGAACACGGGCTCGGCTATACCGCCCTATGCGGGGGTCATCAGACGAATTATATCATTCGTGTTGCCGAGTGTCTCCAGATTCCTGCACTCTTTGATGAGATTCTCCACGTTTCTCTCGGGAATCTCCGCCGCCCCAAAAGGCGGCATCAATTTGAACTTGCCCGCAACTTCATCCCAAGACAGGGGATTGAGAAACCCTCCTTTGATCTCATCGATAGGGGTCCTCTTTGTATATTCCCTGCCGTCCCGGAGCCTGATAGTCACGATGGATTCAAAGGCCGCCAGACTTTCGTTGACCAGGCACTTCACCTTCGGCATCAAGCTTCGCACTCGAGGATTATGGAGTTCTTCCGGCGTGTAGTCATCGACGAAGATCTTTCCCTTTATGATTGCCGTACATATGGCAAAGGGGGTGCTGAACTGGGCTTCAACCATGGTTTCCGGGTTCCAGGCCACCTGTGGCGGCTGGCAGCCGGCCCTGTGGTTTGCCGGATCAAGCTCGACCGTAATTTCCTCTATCTCGGCAACATCGATTCGGTTCGCCTCGATGAGGGCCCTTGCCCCGCTTATGGGGCTGTGATTTCCGTAGAGGGAAGCATAGAGCTTTATGTTATCCTTGAGGAGCTCCCAGGTCGTACCGAGTCCACGTGTGAGAGGCTCGAATTCACTCTCCCAGACATAATCGATGGCAAAAAGGCCTTTTTCCCCTGTAAAGACGCGATGAGCCCCCGTAACTCCCCTCTGGGCCAGCAGGACGGCGTTGATCGCATCCCGGCAGACAAAGCCGTGGTGTACGCGGACCATCAGATTACGTTCCACGTACATCTGCTCGTCCCTGGCGCTTATCAGATGAAAGGCGATGCCGAGGGCGTTCTGCATCGTTGCCTTGTCCAGACCCAAGAGTTTACCAACCGCTGCAGTTGCCTCAAAATGACCGAGCTGGGGGTGTCTTCCTGCAGCACAGGCCTTGTCACTGCAATGACAGGCGTTCCCTATCCGGCTCCCCACCTCGCACGCAAGAGCGTAGGCGGTGATGAATTCCTCACCCCTCACACCTCCCTTCAACTCCGCCGCCGGAAGCAGAGCCGGAACCACATACTCGCTTATGTGACAGGCTTGCGGGTGTGTATCCCCCATGTCCAGAGCGCGTGCCATGGGACCTATGGCGAAAGCCGCATTGGGAGCCGGTACCTTGCCTCCATACACAAGGATCGTACTTTGCCTGGCACCTCCCCAACCCTTAACCAGGCTGACTATCTCCGAAATGGCCTCCTGCAGGGAACCGCCGATGGTGATTCCCAGGGTATCCAGAAAGAGTTTCTTGACGTGTTCCACCACCTCGGGGGGCAGATGCCCGTAGTCCGTCTCCACGATGAACTCAGCCAGCCGCTCCATCGGCTCTACTGGAGGGATCTCTACGGATTTTCTGGGGTTTCCTGTCTCTTTCCTCAAGATATCGCTCCGTTCTCCTGTCAGACTCGTCTCTCCTTCTCACTGCACATAACCGAGCAGCCTGGGGATCCATAACGAAATGACAGGAACGTAGGTGACCAGAAGGAGTACACCGATCTCCACCAGCAGGAAGGGAAAGATCTCTTTTGTCACCTCTTCGAATGAGACCTTTGCGATAGGTCCCACGACAAAGAGAACAAGGCCCAGCGGCGGAGTGATCAGGCCGATGACAAGATTCACTACCACAATGATCCCAAAATGGACCGGGTCAATTCCCAGGCTGTGCGCTACCGGAGCGAATACGGGAGCGAGAATCAGAATAGCCGGGTTATTGTCCATGAAGGTTCCCACAAAGAGGAAAATCACGTTGATTGCCAGAAGAAACCCGTAGTATCCCAGGGGACTGATGAGCACCTGGAGTTTTTGCGCAGCCTGCTCGATGGCGACGACCACCCCGAAAACAGTCGAGGTCCCGATGATGATCATTACAAGCGCAGCCCCTACCCCGCTCTGAAGGAACATCTTTGGCAGATCAGAGATCTTCAGTTCGTGATACACAAAGTGAGAAATGGCCAGCGTATAAACGACCGCTACTGCTGCCGCCTCGGTAGGAGTGAAGACACCCCCCAAGATACCGCCAAGTATGATCAGAGGGGTCATGAGAGCCAAAAAGGCATCTCTCGAGGCAACAAGGAACTCCCGGAACGTTACCTTCTGCTTCCTCTTGGGGTAGCTTCTCTTTCGTGCTATCACATACGAGGCTGCCATCAGGGCCAGCCCGACGAGAATACCCGGGATCATCCCCGCTGCAAATAGGGCACCTATGGAGACGCCGTAAACGGCCATGGCATAGATAACCACAGGGATGCTCGGCGGAATGATCGGGCCTATGCAGGCGGAGGCCCCGGTGATTGCTGCCGAAAACGACGCATCGTATCCGTTCTCCGTCATCATGGGTATCTCAACAGAACCCAGTGCACTCGCATCGGCAACGGCCGCACCGGTAATCCCGCCGAAGAGCATGCTGGCCACCACATTGGCCAATGCCAGCCCACCCCTGATGAACCCGACCAGAATAACGGCGAAATTGAGCAGCCTCCTGGTGAATCCCCCGTAGCCCATGATTTCGCCCGCCAGGATGAAAAAGGGAACACAGAGAAGGGGAAAACAGTTTATCCCTCCGAATATCTTTGCTGGCAAGATACTCAACGGGGTATGCATGAGGAGTATGGCCGCCAGTCCACTGATGCCCAACGTCCAGGCGATAGGAATACCTATGGCCATCGTCAGCCCCATGATCATCATGAGAGCAGCCAGAATCATCCTTTCCTTCCCCGCTTATCGACCAACAGCCTCAGCCTGGCTTTTTTCGAAAGTTCCTCGGTTCTTTTGAGAGAGTTTCCCCACATCCTTGAGAAAGAGTTCCAAACCAAACATGACCATAATCCCGAACCCCACCGGAACGGCAAGCTTTGGCAGAGTCATCGGTATCCGCATACTGGGCGTTTTTTGTAGCCACTGTGAGTAGGATTCCTTTACGCCGCAGACAAAGCAAAACATGAAGAATCCGATCATCAGAAAATAGCTCGTCCACAGAACGAATGTCTTGAAGGTCTCCGGAAGCCTATCCCTTATGAAAACGACACTTATGTGCATACCCTTCCTTACGGCGTAGGCGGCGCCCAAACACGAAATCCAGACCAGAAGGTATCTCGACATCTCTTCAGGCCACCGAAGGGGGGCCGAAAACACATAGCGCAGAACGACCTGCACGAAAATAATGGCGGTCATGAAGGGAACCATGATCATGATCGATACCGCACAAAAGGACATCAAGTAATCGTTTATCTTCTCCATCCCCAACTCCTGACGGCCTGGCATCCGGTCATCCGGCAAGACCTGTGGCTCGAAGCAGCTGAGACTTCCGGCAGGGACCATGGCGGGATCTGTCCGCAGGCAGGATGTGCGTCCCTCCGAACAGACCCCGCAGGTCCAAGATGACCCTCAGTCTCCGTAGAGCTCCCTTTCGGCGTCTTCTGACGCCTTGAGGAACTTATCCACCCATTCAGAACCGATCTGTTTTTTTGTCCACTTGATCATGTGAGGTCTGATGGTCTGCCTCCATATTTCCATCTCTTTGGGCGTCGGATAGTAGACCTCGATACCCTTTTTCTTGAAATAGTCAACCCATATTGGCTCGCTGAACAGCACCATTCCGTCATAGACCCTCATGGCCTCTAGAGCACACTTTACGATCAGGTATCTGTCTGCCGGCGAAAGGGACTGGTAGAACTTCTCGTTGACATGGAAGTTCGAAAAAGCCAGGTAGAAATCGGCCTTGCAGATGTATTTGATGACCTCGTCAACCTTCGCCATCCGGACAAAAGGCAAGGGACACTCCAACCCGTCAATAACCCCCTGCTGCATCGAGGTGTAGATCTCAGTCCACGGGACGGGCGTAGGTGTTCCCCCGGCAACCTTCACGATCTCATGCATACTCGGAGTTTCCATGACCCTGATCTTCTGGCCCTTCAAGTCACTCGGTACATGGATCGGTTTCTTTATCGACTGAAAATTCGCATAGGGGCCTTCAAACCCCCATTGCAGAACCCGAATCCCCGTTTTCTTGATTATGAGTTGTCTCAGCTCTTCTCCCAGCGGACCGTTTAAGACCCTTAGGGCGACACTGGTGTCCTTGAAGAGATAGGGAATCTGGTACGCCAAGACCTCTGGTACCCAGTTCGACATAGGGTTGCCAGGATATGCGTTCACTTGCATCGTACCGTCTCTCACCATCTCCAATGCTTCCCTGTCGTTGCCAAGCTGCCCAGCCGGGTAGACCTTTACCTTGAATTTCCCTCCACTCGCAGACTCCAAGAGGGATTTGAACACCTGGGCCTTAACATTGGTCGAAGCATAGTTACCGTTGGTCTTGTCCAGGGTCAGTTCGAGAGGGGCGTCATAGCTGCCAACCTTGATCGTGATACTCTTCGAAAAGGCAATCGAACTCCCGGCAAACCCCGCGAACATGACAACAAGAGCGATGACCATTCCTTTCGTAAACGTTTCTTTCGCAAGAATCATTTCAATCCCTCCTCGCACCCCTTCTGGGTGCCTTAAAGAGTGTTTTCCTTAGCCCCTTCCTAGAATAGAAGACGATCCTCACCTCCTTTCGAGAAACCGGCCCCACCCGTGAATCCCCGTTTCGGTCTCTCGGCAAGTTCACCCTACCACCGGATCTGAAAAGCACCTCATCAAAGTCGCCCGATGATCTCAAACCAGGATACTGAATTTCAGATCATTGACATTTGTCCCGGTGTGGCCTGTAACAAGGGCATCACCGAGAGACATGAGGGCAGAAAGCACCTCGTGATCCTCCAGAGACCGGTAGAGATCGATCCCCTTGAGGCGGGCCCTGTCGATAGTCGAGGCGTCTGCGATCGCTCCGGCCGCAGGGGTCGGCCCGTCGGTGCCGTCTGTATCCAATCCGGCAACGGCAAATCCCTCTTGGCCTTCCATGCCCAGGACCGCACCCACCACAAACTCCTGGTTGGGGCCCCCCTTGCCGAAATTCCTTCTCAGGGTTACTGTGGTCTCTCCACCCCCGATCAACACACAGGGGGGGTTGACAAACCCCCCGGATCTTCGAATCTCTTTGCCGATGGCGGCAAAGTTTCTCCCCAGCTCACGGCTCTCCCCGTCGAACATGGTCGATAGGACCACGGGCTCCAAGCCGAGCGATTTCGCGGCGGTCACGGCTCCGTGACAGGCCGAATCGCCGGGCACCAGGATAAAGCTGTGGCAGGGCATTCCTCCGTAATCTTTTGGAGTTTCCTCGCGAGGACCCCCTGCCGCCAGATAGGCCCGAACAGAAGGGGGAACCTTTTTCAGAAGGCCGTATTTTTCGAGGCAACGCCTGGCATCCTCGAAGGTCGAAGTGTCTGGTACCGTGGGATCGGTAATATAGTCCAGTTGATCCCCGATTACATCAGACACCGTGAGATTGATGAGTTCCGCGGGGAAGACGGCTAGGCCGAGGCGCCCTCCCTTGATTCTTGAAAGGTGCTTTCGTACGGCGTTGATTTCGAATATGGAGGCCCCGCTCGAAAGGAGCAGGCGATTCACCTTCTTTTTCTCGGACAACCGAACCGAGTCAGCCGGCATGGGCAAAAGAGCGGAACTCCCCCCCGTAATGCAGGCAAAAACGATGTCTCCTTTGCCTGCCTTCTCTGCCAGCTTCATCATCTCCCTGGCCCCCCGAAGTCCGTTCCTATCCGGGATGGGGTGAGAGGCCTCGATGATTCTGATACGGTCCAGACTCGCCGCCTGCCCTCTTTTCAGTACCACCAGCCCCTCAGAGATCCGATCTCCAAGAATCTCTTCCAGCGCTCTGGCGATCGGGTAGGTGGCCTTGCCCGTGCCGATAACGTAGATCCTCCCCCCTTTTGAGAGATCATAGACGAGAGGTCCCACGGTGAGCCTGTCTCCTTCCAGGCGGACAAGGCTCTTTGCAGCATGATAGGGATTCGATGCCTCCAGGGCCGATTCGATTATCTGGAGAGCCATGGTTCTCAACCGCCTGTTGCCGTGGGACAACAGCTCGTCCCGGTTCCGAACATAGGGTTTCAATGGAATCTCTCTCCAATCGAGCCGGAGCAGTCCCCTCTCCCCGAATTCCGGGACCCTCGATGAGGGTCTCTCCGAGCCCAGGCTGGTCTTCCGCCTCAAGAGATAGTCGCTAAGACCTGGCCCGGTTTTGCCTCTCTTGGTGACCACCGCGGGCTCTCTTCACAAGAACCCCTTTGATCACCTCCAGCGCATCGCCTATGTGTTCTCTTATGCATCTCTCAGCGCGAGGACTGTCACTGCTCTTTATCGCCTCCATCACCGGATAATGGACCTTCAGGAGCCGGTCCCGCTCCTGGTAGGAGGCCTCTTCCATGGCGATGAACACCCTCACCTGGTCCTGCAAGGTCAACCACATCTCCAGGAGTCGCCGGTGGCCGGAAAGCTCGCAGATGGTTCGATGAAACCGCATGTCCTCGGAAAAGACGCCCCCCTTCTGCTTTGCGGCCACCCGGTCCATGGCTTTCAGCACGGATTCGAGCTTCTGGATGTGTCTGGGAGCGAGCTTCTCCATGAGAATCCGCACCGCTAGCTCCTCGAGTGCGCTTCTGAGGCTGTAGAGTTCTTCCAGGTCCTTCAGATCGAACCTGGAAACATAACTCCCCTTGAAGGGAGTCGTCATCACAATCCCTTCCTTGTCGAGACACCGGATCGCCTCCCGGATGGCAAAGCGGCTGATCCCCATCTCCTTGGCGAGCTCGGCTTCAACGATTCGATCCCCCGGCTTCAACTTGCCGGAATGTATAGCGCTCCTGATCTCCTTGAGGGCAATCTCCATGAGAGTCGTTCTCTGCTGCTTCTGAAAGATCGCCATGCTCCTCTCCTCGGGTCTGCACGCGGAGACCGCGGGCTGAGAAAACCGGCCGCGTCGTATAGTCGACTGATGATTAAGGACTGTCGACAGTCAACCATTTTACCATACCGCCCCCGCCTGTCAAGAAAAAAAATCTTCCCCCATCGGCCTTGTCCGAACCGGAACCTGAGCAGCAAAAAATGGCGACAAGAATTAGCAATATAGAATTTTTGAATCTGATATTATGAAAACTACAAGATTGTCGAAGCGGTTTTACTTGACAAGGGCCATCCGGCGTGCTAATAATTTCTGGGACTGATCCCGGCTCTCTGCCCCGGTGGCTGGCTGAGATCGGTCTCGGAGGGCCTGTCGTCACCGAGAAACCGTGCAAAACCGAGAGGCAGAATCGGGGAAGCATCAACAATGGAAACCGGATTTACAGAGGGGATTGGTGAGTAGCTTCAGTATAAGAACAGCACGAGTGGACGATGTAGATTCGATTCTGAGGCTTGTGAATTACTATGCAACTAAGGGAATGATGCTGCCGAAAACCGCCTTCAAGGTGTACAAGAATCTACAGAACTACTTTGTAGTGGAAAGAGATAGTAGTATATTGGCGTGTGCTTCATTGGTAGTCCTTTGGAGGGATTTGGCGGAGATATGTTCTCTTGCTGTAGATGAAAAATATCAAAGACAGGGGATTGGAAGAAAATTGGTTCAGAAGTGTATGGAAAAGGCAAAGGAGCTTAATGTGCCTAAGGTTATTGTTTTAACCTACCGGGACGAATTCTTCGAAAAGATGGGGTTCTATGCCGTGGACAAGGATTCATTTCCCAGAAAGCTCATGTGGGAGTGCCTCGAATGCCCGAAACTCGAACATTGCGATGAGCAGGCTTACGTGATAGATCTGAAGTGAGTGAGTACCGGGAAATGGTCACTACGGTTCTCTGTAAGACTGCTTTTTTCAATGCTCAAATCCTTCAAAGAGAGAGGAGTTCTTATGGCTGAGAATGTAATCATCATGGGCGCTGCTGGACGCGATTTTCACAACTTCAACGTCTATTTCAAGGACAACACCCGTTACAAGGTCGTTGCTTTTACGGCCACCCAAATTCCAGACATTGAGGGGCGTCTCTACCCGCCAGAGCTGGCTGGAGAATCGTACCCCGAAGGGATACCCATCCACGCCGAAGAAGAGCTTGCCGGGCTCATCCAGAAACACAAGGTGGATCTGGTGGCCTTCTCCTATAGCGATGTACCCCATGTTCAGGTCATGCACAAGGCCTCCCTTGCAACTGCCAACGGCGCCGATTTCATACTCATCGGCGCCCGGCATACTATGCTCGCCTCCAGGAAGCCGGTGGTTTCGATCTGTGCTGTCCGAACAGGATGCGGCAAGTCGCAGACTACTCGCCACGTCTGTAAGATCATGACCGATACCGGCAGAAAGGTCGTCGCCGTCCGCCATCCCATGCCCTATGGGGATCTGAAGGCCCAGGCTGTTCAGCGGTTTTCCAGCTACGAGGATTTTGAAAAACATCACTGCACGATAGAAGAAAGAGAGGAGTACGAACCCCTGGTAGCCCAGGGAACGGTGGTTTATGCCGGGGTTGATTACAAGCAGATACTGGAGCAAGCGGAAAAGGAAGCCGACGTGGTTGTGTGGGACGGTGGAAACAACGACACTCCCTTCTTCTCCCCGGATATTCAAATCGTGATCTTCGATCCCCACAGAGCAGGGCACGAGCTGCTCTATTTCCCAGGTGAAACGAACATGCTCATGGCAGACATAGCCGTGATCAACAAGACCGACAGTGCAAAACCGGAAAAGGTCGATGAGGTCCGAAAGAACATAGAGAAATACGCTCCCCGTGCACAGATCATCCTGGCCGAATCGGCGGTCCTCGTGGACGACCCCGACCAGATCCGGGGCAAGCGTGTCCTGGTAGTGGAAGACGGCCCTACCCTCACCCACGGAGAGATGACCTACGGAGCAGGAGTCATCGCCGCCAAAAGGTATGGAGCAGCCGAAATAGTCGATCCCAGGCCCTACATTACCGGAACCATCAAGGAGACCTTCAGGACCTATCCCCACATCGGCACTCTGTTGCCTGCCATGGGATACGGGGAGCAGCAGATCCATGACCTGGAGCTCACGATCAACCGGACCGACTGCGATCTGGTGCTCTCTGCAACGCCCATTGATCTGCCGAAACTCGTTTCGATCAACAAACCGAATCTCCGAGTGCGTTACGAGTACTCGGATCACGGTGAACCGACACTCAAGGAGGTGCTTCTCAGCCGTTTGCAGGAGCTGACCAAGTAAATCATCACAGTTTGTGATAGAAACCCGCAGGCCATCGTGGGCGGCCGGTCAGAGGCTGCCTGCTTGCGGGTTTCAGATTCCAGTGGGAACAAGGAACCAGCATTTCCCATCGACGAGGAGAGGTCTGTATGACGAATTCGCACGCTAAGAAGGAAGTTCTTTTGATTGCTCTTGGAGGCAACGCCCTCATCCAGAGAGGACAGGAAGGCACTGCCGCTCAACAGATGGAGAATCTCAAGGTTCCGGCCCGGCAGATCGCCAGGCTTTCCCGAGATTACCGGATCATAGTCACCCACGGCAACGGGCCACAGGTGGGCAATATTCTCCTGCAGCAGGAGTCCTGCGACGAGGTTCCGAAACTGCCTCTGGAGATACTAGTGGCTCAGACCCAGGGACAGATCGGTTACATGATCGAATCGACCCTGGACACGGCACTCATGGAGATCGGAATCGACACCGAACAACTCCTGGTAAACGTAATCACCTATGTCGTCGTAGACCAGAACGACCCGGCCTTCGATAATCCTTCCAAGCCTATCGGCCCCGTCTACTCGGAAGAGAAGGCCGCAGCTCTCCCCTATCCAACACGAAAGACCGCCAAGGGATACCGGCGGGTGGTGGCTTCTCCCAGGCCGGTCACGGTCATAGAAAAACGAGAGATCAGGAAACTCGTCGACATGGACTTCATAGTGATATGTTGTGGAGGAGGGGGTATCCCGGTCGTCCGTCAGGGCCGGGCTTTTGCGGGAGTGGATGCGGTGATCGACAAAGACCTCTGCAGTGCCAAGCTCGCCGAAGAAGTCGGAGTGGACAGTCTCATCATCGCCACCGATGTCGAGGGAGCAGCCATCAATTACGGCAAGCCCAACCAGAAGATCCTCCGCTCCCTGACCCTGGAGGACATGGCCCGGTTTTGGGAAGAAGGCCATTTCCCTCCGGGTTCTATGGGTCCCAAAGTCGAGGCTGCCATGGACTTCCTAGATAAAGGGGGAAAGAGGGCGGTGATCACCTCCATCGAAAACATCGAAAAGGCAGTAAGAGGCGAGGCCGGCACGGAGATCGTCAAGGCCCCTTCCGGGCAGGCGTAGAGAAACACCGGACCGATCCGTGGCCGGGTACCGGTTTCATCCCTCCTGCACCGGGTTTTCTCCTCTTTCACGGGAGGGAGGGCCTACTCCGTGAGCGCGAGATTTGAAGGGGTCTTCTTCGACGTAGATGGTGTCCTGGAGTTCCAGGGTAAGGTCTATCCCGGTGCCGTCGAATTGATCGAATTCCTCCGCAGGAAGGGCGTCCTCATCCGAATCGTGACAAACAGCACCCTCAAGAGCAGAAAGAGCTGCGCTTCCGGGCTCCAGGCCAAGGGTTTCCAGATCGGTGAAGACGAGGTTATTACGGCCTCTTTTGCCACGGCCGAATACCTCAGGCTCCTCCATCCCAGATCGTGCTGGGTGATGCTGAAAAGGGAAGGCCTCGAAGAATTCAGGGACCTCCCCCACGACGACAGGAATCCGGAATACCTGGTGCTTGGAGACCTCCGGGAGGATTTCAATTTTCAGAACATGAACAGGGCCCTGAAATTGCTGCTCCGGGGTTCCAAGTTCATCGTCATGATACCCGAAACCGTCGACAACAGCATGGGTGGGGTGGAACTTACGGTCGGAGCCTATGGCAAGATGCTCGAAGACGCCGCCCGTGTGAAAGCCACCTACATCGGGAAACCCAACAGATATATCTTCGATATCGCCCTTGCGACGATGAACGTCCCCAGAGACAGGGTCGTCATGATCGGCGACAAGATCCTCACCGACATATTGGGGGCAAAGAAGGCCGGGATAAAATCGGTCCTGGTGAAGACCGGGGAGTTCAAAGAGAGCGATCTGAAGGGCCATATCAGGCCCGATTATGTCTTTGATTCGGTAAAGGACGCTGCAGGACTCTTCTAGTCCTATCTGATCCGGGACGATTCATGAAGGGTTGCAATCATCCGTTCACCTGGATATAGTAGACCGACCCCGGGGGACAAGAGACCCGGCACCTGACAAGGAGGAGGCCATGGCTTTTAATCTGAGAAACCGGAACTTCTTGAAGCTCCTCGACTTCACCCCGAAGGAGATAGAGTTTCTCCTCGATCTCTCGCAGGATCTCAAAAGGGCCAAATACACGGGAACGGAGCAGCCGAGGCTTACGGGGAAAAACATCGTCCTGATCTTTGAAAAGGCTTCGACAAGAACGAGATGTGCCTTCGAGACCGCGGCTTACGATCAGGGAGCAAGGGTGACCTACCTGGGCCCGTCAGGTTCCCAGATGGGCAAGAAGGAATCTATGAAGGATACGGCCAGGGTGCTGGGCAGGATGTACGACGGCATCGAATACAGGGGTTTTGGCCAGGAGATCGTCGAAGAACTCGGGAGATATGCCGGTGTTCCGGTTTGGAACGGGCTGACAAATGAGTTCCATCCCACCCAGGTCCTGGCCGATCTGCT
Source organism: Deltaproteobacteria bacterium (assembly GCA_019308905.1). Taxonomy (NCBI): domain Bacteria; kingdom Pseudomonadati; phylum Myxococcota; class Myxococcia; species Deltaproteobacteria bacterium. Next base: position 14,650 of record JAFDHF010000013.1, on the reverse strand, counting down.
TACTATGACCGAACATTCCGACAAACCCCTGAGCCAGATCGCTTTCGCCTACCTCGGCGATGCCAGGAACAACATGGGGAATTCCCTCTTGGTGGGCGCTGCAAAGATGGGGATGGATTTCCGCTCCGTGGCCCCAAAGGGCGTGCAACCCGACGGGGAACTGGTGAGAAAGACACAGAAGATAGCCGAAGAGACGGGGGCGAGAATACGGATCACCGACGACCTCGAGGCCGGAGTAAAGGACTGCGATTTTCTCTGCACCGATGTCTGGGTCTCCATGGGAGAACCGGAAGAGGTATGGGAGCAAAGGATCAACCTGCTGAAGCCGTACCAGGTGAACAGCGAAACCATGAGGCTGACAGGCAATCCCCGTGTCAAGTTCATGCACTGCCTGCCGGCATTCCACAATCGCGAAACCACGGTCGGCAGGGAGATCTATGAGAGATTCGGCCTCGACGGAATGGAGGTGACCGAAGAGGTCTTTGAATCAGAAGCCTCGATCGTCTTCGACGAAGCCGAAAACAGGGTCCATACCATAAAGGCGGTCATGGTGGCCACACTGGGACTCTAAGTTCCAAGCCCAGATAGGCAGCCCGACGTGTAGAGACCAGGAATTGTCGCCTCGGTGAAGCCAGGCCGGCCCACGAGACTCAAGCCGAGATCCGGCCCCTTCTTTGTGATTCGAGGAGGGCGTCGAGTTTTTCCACTGATAGGTCTTCGAGGGATTCGACCCTTAGGGCCGCACCGTCGAAGTCATAGCGATCGGTCGAGAAAGTGGGCACCACGACGACCGGAATACCGGCAGCCAAGGCAGCCAGGACACCCTTCGGGCTATCTTCGATGACCACGGTTCTTCCAGGCTCACCTCCTATCTTCTCCAAGGCCAGTAGGAAAACCTCGGGATCGGGTTTGACCCGGGAGACGTCCTCCAGAGCCAGGACAAGGACAAAATAGCCTCTCAGCCCGAACAGATCGAGAAGAAACTCCGCGTTCACTCTCCTCGAACTCGTAGCAAGTACACAGGGCACAGCCGACTCCTTGAGCTGTGAGAGCAAGTCCAGCAAGCCCGGTCTGGGAGTTCCCAGCTTCCTGAGAAGGGGAAAATAGATGCTGTCCTTCCGCCTGTAAAGTTCGGTGATTTGTTCAGGATCACCGCCGAGTTCGCCGAACCAGGCTGCCATGGTCTTTCCCTTCTCGGTAACCGCCTTTCGATACTCACTCTCAGAGACGTGGATCCCAAAGCTTCCAAGGGCCTCTATATAGGCTCGTGCGTGGAGGGGCTCCGTGTCGGCAATCACGCCGTCCATGTCAAAGATCACGGCCTCAAGGAGAAAGACACCCTCGCCCCTTTTTTGTCTGTCCGTCAATTGCCCTTTCTCCGAATGAGCTGCTGCTCCCTGTACTGCCTCGCCTGGTGCATGAAGGCCTCGATGCGGGTCAGGCTGTTGGTCTGTTCCTGGCCGTCATAGGCCATGTTGAGGATGGGAAGGTTGTTGTTCTCTTCCCGATACCGCTTCAGCAACGCCCCGACAACCGTTCCCGGCATGCAGGTGAAGGGCATGACGTTGATGACCCCGCTTGCCCCCTTCTTGCAGAAATCGATGGTCTTGCCGATGCTGAGAATGGCTTCCCCTTCGAAGGAGTCGTCCAAGTAGGGGCTGGCCTTTCTGAGCACCTCCCGCGTGGAGGGCTCTTCTCCATGACGCAGGTGCCCCTTGAAGATCCTTTCCAACCGGTGCTCATCTTTCCTCTGGTAGTACTCGGTGAGGGCTATCTTCAAGACGTTGGAGATGTGTCTTCTCTTGAGGCTCCTCCTCCGTCCCATGGCATTGACATAGTGTATCCATTCGGAGATCGGTGCGAGCCAGGCTTCGCCACCGAACTGCTCAACCTTGTCCACCACGTTCTCATTGGCGAATCGATTCGACCGGACATAGATCTCCCCCACAATCCCGATCAGAGGTTTCTCGCCCGAGCCCACAGTCTCGATCGATTCGAACCGATCACGGGCCCACGTAAGCGCTGCCTCCAGATCGCCCTGTTCCTCGATGGTCTTGGTGATTAGCCTGACAGACTCCTTGTAGACCCGTTCGGTCTCTCCTGGATTCTTTTCGTAAGGCCGCGTTTCGAGAAGCTTCTTTGTGAGAAGATCGACGGCAACTATCCCCTGCCACCCCAGCCTGAGGAATCTGCCTCCTATGATATCGAAGTCCGAATAAAGGGATTCGTCCTGATCGGGTGCGTATATGGGAACGTTGTCAAATCCGAGTTCGTCGAGTACGAGGCGATGAAACCGGTGATACTGGCCGAACCTGCAGGGGCCGCTTCCGGAGGGCATGAAGAAGGCGGCCCGGTCGGGTTCGAAGTCGTCTCGCTTGACAACCTTGATCATGTCGCCCGTCGTCAGGATGCAGGGGTAGCACTCCTTCCCCGTGGTGAACTTCCTCCCCCAGACCAGGGTTTCGTCATCTGATTCGGGGAAAACCTCGGCTTCCACGCCGCAAGCCCTGAGAGCGGCCGCCGTGGCATAGGCGTGGTCACACATGTAGGGAATGTATATCTTGCGGGCTCGATCTGTCCTCACCCTGGAACGGGGTTTCTCCCGCTTTTCCGCCGGAGCCTCGACATTCTTGAGACTGTCCAGAAAGGCCTCGCACCGCGTAATGGCTCCGGCGTCGGCCGAATGCTCGTCGATCTCCAACTGGAGATAGGGCTTACCCTTGGCCAGATCCCTGAAGAAATGGCTGATGAACGAGTCCGCTCCGCAGCCGAAATTGGTGATATAGATACCGTGGAGTCGAGGGTCCTCCCTGACAAGGTAGCCGGCACACAGGATCCTCTGGCCGTAACGCCAGTACATCTCCTTTATGCCCTCTCGGTGGGCCATCTCGTCCAGAGGGAAGAAATCCATGGGAACCGCGAGCTCCCCCAGGTCCCTCAGCTTCTTGGGGAGGTCGAGATTTACACCGGGATCACAGGTGTTGTAAGGGCGTCCGATGATCACCTTCAGTTTCTGGTCCGGACCGAGCCCGCCAAGAACCTCCCGGCCTCTCCGGAGCAGTGCCTCTTCAAACCGGGCCTGGTTCTCCTCCGCTTTGACGTAAGCTCTCCGAACCTGAGAGGCCCGCCGGCCGAGAACCTTGCCGAAACCGATGAGCTCTTTCTCCAGGTCATCCCTGTCCCAGCCGAAGTGGATCACCGGGTGGAGGACCTCCGCCCCGAATGCCTTGAAATCGATCGACGACTTGACCGTGTAAGGGAAACTCTGAACATAGGGGCAGACTGTGCTCACCGGGATGTCCGGCCGCGGGCTCTTCAGGCTCACCAGGCTCGGGAGAAAAATCCTCTTGACCCCCTTTTCGAGCAGATCCAGAACATGGCCGTGAGAGACCTTTATGGGGAAACAGGTCTCCGCAACCAGCGTCTCGACCCCCTTGCGGATGAGTTCCTTGTTGCTCGGTTCGCTCAATACCACGCGATATCCCAGCTCTGTGAAGAAGGCCCTCCAGAAGGGCAGGAATTCGTGAAAGGTCAGGATTCTGGGTATGCCGATAACCGGGGCGTCCGGAGGGAGCTGCTCTTCCCCCGGGCAGGGGGCGAAAAGCAGGTTCTGCCTCTCGGCGAAGAGATCCGGAAGATCGCTCCCCTTGCTCCGTTTGATAACATCGTACTTCTCACAGCGACTACCGTAAAAGAGAGGCCTTTCTCCCTCGATGCTGACCTTGCGGATCAGGCAGAGGTTCTCACAGCCCTTGCATTCAAAGCTGGTGATCTCGTACTTCCTCTGGCTCAGATCGAAACCCTTGAACTGAGACCTCTCCCAGTTCCTTTCCTTCATTGCCAGAAGAGCAGCACCGATCGCCCCCGTCACATCGTGATGGGGCGGTACGGTGACGGGTTTTCCGAGAATCCCTTCGAAAGCCGCCACAACACCATGGTTGAACGCGGTCCCGCCCTGGAAGAAAATCCTGTTTCCCACGCGGCGGTCTCCTACGACACGGTTGAGGTAGTTTTCAACGATAGAATAGCTGAGCCCTGCTACGAGATCCTCCGTCGATGCGCCCCTCTGCTGATGGTGGACCAGGTCCGATTCGATAAAGACCGTGCACCGCTCCCCCATACGGACCGGCTCTCTTGCAGCCAGGGCGAGGCGGCCAAACTCCTCTTTGATTGAAATTCCCAGCCTCTCGGCCTGCTCTTCCAGGAAGCTCCCCGTGCCAGCCGCACAGACCTTGTTCATCTCAAAATCCACCACCACTCCCCTGTCGAGGCTGATGTACTTTGAGTCCTGGCCTCCGATCTCGAAGATCGTATCCACGAGCGGGTCGATGTGAACAGCCGCCGTGGCCTGGGCGGTGATCTCGTTTCTCACTATGTCGGCTCCCACAAAGTCGGCAGTCAGATACCTGCCGGAACCGGTGGTGGCCACCCCCTTGATATCGACACTGTCTCCGATCTCCTCTTCCATCTCGGCGAGGCCCTTCCTGACCGCCTCAATGGGACGACCCGCGGTCATGAGGTACCTCTTGGCCAGCACGTTCCCCTCTCGATCGATAACCACGAGGTTCGTACTTATCGATCCCACGTCCAGCCCCAGGTAGGCCTCGATCCGCTCGGACCGGGGCAGGTCCTTCCTAATCGGATAGACACGACGGAGATGCTCCGCAGACAGGACCAGAGGCCTGTGGGATTTCCTCTCCTCCTGGTGATGAGCCAGGTAGTCCTCAAGGCCCTCCATCCCCTGGAGCGGCTTCTCTATGCCCATGTCAAGTCCCACCCAGATCGCGCCCAGGGCTCCCATAGAGGCGAAGTGCCTGGGAATGATCAGATCCTTCTCCTCGAGCCCGAGAATATCCAAGAAGGCTCGGCGCATGCCCACATTGGCTGCAACCCCCCCCTGGAAGCTGATGGGTACGGTAAAAGCTCTTCCCTTGCCGATATTGCTCTTGAAATTCCGCGCCAGGGCGTAACAGAGGCCTGCCACTATGTCGTAGTCGGGAGTGGCGATCTGTTGAAGATGGATCATGTCGGATTTGGCAAACACGCTGCATCGCCCTGCAATCCGAGGAGGGTTACTGGACCGAAGGGCGAGTTTGCCGAACTCTTCGATGGTCAGCCCGAGACGGCTCGCCTGTTGGTCGAGAAAGGATCCGGTACCCGCGGCACAGAGGGTGTTCATGGCAAAGTCACTGATCCTGAATCGACCGTCCTCCCTTTCGATGAGGATCATCTTGGAGTCTTCACCCCCCATGTCGATGATGGTCCGCACCTCTGGATGAAAACGTTCGACGCTCCTGGCCTGGGCGATGATCTCGTTGATGAATTCACCACCCAGGAGTTCTGACAAGAGCTTCCCCCCAACCCCTGTGAAATAGATACCCCCTATCTGCTCCTTCGGGTTCCGCTTCAAGAGCTCCTTCATCACCCTTTGAACAGCACGGAGAGGTTGCCCCATGGTCCGGGTATAGTGTTCTTCCAGGACTCTACCCTCCTGGTCGACAACCACGGTGTTCGCACTGATCGAGCCGACATCGATCCCCACATACCGCTTGTCCATCTCTCTTCTCCTGAGCATTATGAATGTCTCAATTCGAAGGCGACAGTTCTCCGAGGTCGTATGATGGGTGCCTCTGTCATTCGGGAGTACCGCTACGACTCTATATATATAGGATATGCCGGTTCCTTTTCAAGATCACTGCTAACCGGGGTTTCCTGACATTTGGAGCCCGCCCTCTGGAGGAGGTAGTGGGCGAAGATTCCCCACCCGGGAATCCCGATAAGAACACCGCGAGAGCCTCGGAGCAAAGTGGGAAGGGCGTTCTCCTGTCAAAAAGAGAAAAAGCTGTAAACTTAAATACTTGTGAAACTCTCCGGTCGAAGACCCGGTTAGCTCCGGAAACCCGGGAACTTGATTTCATGTCCTGTCTGTGCTAATTTCAATCGGGTTTTCTTCGAGGAGGCATCCGTGGCCGAGGGAAGAAGGCGTATCAGGGTAGAGGGATACGTGCAGGGGGTCTTTTTCCGGGCCACAACGCGCCAGAAAGCCCAGGAGCTCGGAATCACCGGGTGGGTGCGGAACCGGTGGGACGGCACGGTTGAGATTGTGGCAGAAGGAGAGGAAACGCGGCTTGCCGAGCTGACAAAATGGTGTCACCACGGGCCCCCTGGGGCCAGGGTCACCCGAGTCCTGGTGGAAGAGGAACCCTATCAGGGGGAGTTTACCGACTTCGATATCTTTTACGGCTGAAACAGCTCGCCCCATGGACAGCCTGGATTTGTCACGGAGTTTCCAGGCCGATCCGGACCGGAAGAGGGTTCCCGTCGTTTTTGGTGGTCCCAGGGTGGATCCCCTCTCCTGGTGAGAGGTGGACTACCCCGATTCGCGGATGAAAGAGGGGTCATGCACTTCGACTTCTACTGTCTGGCGGTTCTGTGTTACGCCTGTGGAACCATCAGCCTTCTCGTCTACATCATCTCTTTGAGGGAGCTCTTCTCCAGGATAGGTTCGGGACTCCTCTCTGCCGGTTTCGTCCTCCATACGGTAGCCTTGATATTCCGTTACTATGCGGCAGGCTATCTTCCCGTAACCAATCTCCATGAATCCTTCTCTTTTTTCGGTTGGGCGGTGGTGCTCGTCTATCTTGCCGTCAATTACAAGTATCGGATCCCGGTCATGGGGGCTTTCGTCGCCCCTGTGGTGCTGATCTTCAGCATAATCGGTCTGGCTCTCCCAAAGGAGATACTCCCCCTCCACCCTGCCCTGAAAAGCTACTGGCTTCCCTTCCACGTGATATTCGCATTCCTTGGGGACGCGGTCTTTGCGCTGGCCTTCTGTGTGGGAATCATGTACCTCCTCCAGGAGCGGCAGATAAAGTCCAAACAGACCGGCGGGCTGCTCGTGCGGCTCCCCTCCCTGGAGATTCTCGATGAGCTCAATTACCGGTCTCTAACCCTGGGTTTCCCCCTCCTGACCGTGGGGATCGTCACCGGTTCGGTCTGGGCGAGCTACGCATGGGGTTCCTACTGGAGCTGGGATCCAAAGGAGACATGGTCCCTGATCACGTGGTTCCTCTATGCAGCCCTGCTTCACCAGAGGCTGGCCATCGGATGGCGAGGTAAGAAAGCCGCTATGATGGCTATTGTGGGATTCCTGGCTGTTCTTTTCACCTTTCTCGGCGTGAACCTGGTGCTGAGCGGGCTCCACTCATACAGCCGGTGGAGTTAGGCCGGAGAGCACGTCTTCGCAAGGCGGGAAAAGCCCTGCAAAAAGTGGAAAGATGGATATCATCGTTATCGGGCTGAATCACAAAACCGCGCCTGTAGAGATCCGGGAAAGGGTCTCTTTCCCAGAAAAGAGGCTTGAGGAGTCTCTGAAAAGGATCCTCTCCCTCTCCTCTATCAAAGAAGACATGATCCTGTCGACCTGCAATCGGGTTGAGCTCTATGCGAATGCCCACAATGCGGACGAGGCGGTCCATGAATTGAAGCTCTTTCTATCGGAGTTCCATGGAGTTCCGGCAGAGGATCTGGAGAGATCTCTTTACATCCATCACGGGGAGGAAGCCGTGCGCCACCTCTTTCGAGTTGCCTCCAGCCTCGATTCCATGGTGGTCGGCGAGCCCCAGATTCTCGGGCAGGTCAAGGGCGCCTTCGGAACAGCATGCCGCCACCGCACTGCAGGAACCATCCTGAATAGGCTCCTCCACAGGGCCTTTGCCGTGGCAAAGAGGGTCCGTACAGAGACAAAGATCGGGAACAGAGCCGTATCTGTCAGTTTCGTGGCCGTCCAACTGGCACAGAAGATATTCGGAAACCTCCAGGACAAGGCTGTCCTCCTGGTGGGCGCAGGGGAAATGTGCGAACTGGCGGCGAGGCACTTGGTCACACGCGGAGCATCCCGGGTCACTGTGACCAATAGAACCGCGGAGCGGGCCCACCAACTGGCCCGGATGTTCGGCGGCGATGTGCTCCCCTTCGATCGACTCACGGATGCTCTCAGGGCAGCCGATATCATCATAACCTCCACGGCGTCTCCCGGTTATCTGATCCGGTACGACGACATGGCGGGCATCATCAAGGCCAGACGAAACCGTTCCATGTTCTTCATCGATATCGCCGTACCGAGGGACGTGGACCCCCGGGTCAACTCGATCGAGAACGTCTACCTGTACGACATCGACGACCTCCAAGGGGTCGCCGATGCTAACATGAGAGACCGCAGGAAAGAAGCGGAAAAGGCGGAAGAGATCGTGGAGAGAGAGGTCGCACGTTTCTGCCAGTGGTACAGATCTCTGGAGACCGTGCCCACTGTCCGCCTGCTTAGAGACAAGTTCGAATCGATCCGCCAGGGAGAACTCAAGAAGGCCTATTCAGCTCTGCCGGGTGCCTCGGAAAAGGAACGGAAAGTGCTGGATGCCCTGACCTCGGCCATTGTCAACAAAATCCTCCATGACCCTATCACCATGCTCAAAAGGGCAGATCAAAACTCTTCGGGCGAGGAGCTGGTGGATGCTGCGAGGAGACTCTTTCACCTGGAAAAGGCAGAAGGGATTGGAAGAAGTGAGAATCAAACACCTCAGGATAGGCACCCGGGGAAGTGAGCTCGCCCTCAGGCAGGCCGAACTGGTTAGGGAAAGGCTGGTCAGGCTCCATCCCGGTCTGGCCGCGGAGCTGGTGACCGTCAAGACCAAGGGGGACATCATTCTCGATGTCCCCCTCGCCAGGGTTGGAGGCAAGGGACTCTTTGTCAAGGAGATCGAAAACGCCCTCCTGGATGGCAGGATCGACCTCGCCGTGCACAGCATGAAGGACGTTCCCACCTCGATTCCCCCTGGTCTCGTCCTGGGCTGTGTGGCCTCGAGGGAGGACCCCTCTGATGCTCTTGTTTCCAGAACCGGCCAGAGGCTAAATGAATTGCCCCTTGGAGCACGGATAGGGACCAGCAGCCTGAGGCGACAGGCCCAGCTTCTGCACTTCCGGCCGGATTTTGAGGTGGTCCCCCTCCGGGGAAACCTTCAAACCAGACTCAGAAAAATGGAGGAACAGGGCCTCCATGCCATCGTCCTCGCCTCGGTCGGCCTCAGACGGATGGGGCTCGATCACATGATAGCCGAAACCATTCCAACCGAGATCTGCCTCCCCGCCATCGGACAGGGCGTCCTGTCCGTCGAAACCAGGGCAGAAGACGGTACGGTCAATCGGGCCGTCTCCTCCCTTAACGATCCAGAGACGGCTACTGCCATGAAGGCTGAAAGGGCATTTTTGAGGAGGCTCGAGGGAGGATGTCAGGTCCCCATCGCGGCCTATGCTTGGCCGTCGAGAGGCGGACTCGAGATGGAGGGAATGGTGGCTTCACTGGACGGCAAAAGACTCATACGGCAACGCACCTGGGGCAGAGAGCAAGAGGCAGAGGCCTTGGGTCTCGACCTTGCCGAGACCATACTCTCCATGGGAGGGGACAGGATCCTCAGCGAGATCTATGACAGGAGCCCATGACGGACCACCCCTCTCATCTCCGGGCTTGGGAGCTCCGGCCCGTTGCTCGGAGACCAGACACATTTCGAGCCGGGGAGAGAGAGGAAGAATCCGGGTACCCCATTCCACGCAAGGCTCCTTGGCTCGATTCTCTTGGAGGGCCCAGGGGATAACCAGGCTTTAGATCACCAAGAGCAATGGAAGCGGCTACATGGGAAAAGAGTCCGAACCTCTGAAAGGAAAGACCATCGTCGTCACCCGTCCCCGGAACCAAGCAGGTGAATTCAGCAGGCGGCTCATGGAGTTGGGGGCCGAGGTCGTCGAATTTCCAACCATCCGAATCATCCCCCCCAAGAGCTGGAAAGCCCTGGACGAGGCGATCGACAACATTCACCGGTACGATTGGGTTGTTTTTACCAGTGCCAACGGCGTGAGCTCCTTCGCCGCAAGGCTCAAGAAAGCCGGTGTGAATCCCCTGGAGCTCAGAGGGATCAGCTTCTGCGCGATCGGCCCCCGGACAGCGAGGCAATTGGAGAGGAAGTCCATGGAGGTTCACCTCGTACCCGAGGAGTACCGGGCAGAGGCAGTGGTGGAGAGTCTATCGAGAGAGGGGATCAGGGGCAAACGGGTTCTCCTCGCCCGGGCGGCCCGTGCCAGAGAGGTGCTCCCAGAGCAGCTCAGGAACCGCGGAGCGATGGTGGATGTGGTCGCTGCCTACCGGACCGTCCTGCCCGCGGCCGACACCTCCCGGCTGCTCGAGCGCCTCGAGCAGGGGAGGATAGATGCTGTCACCTTCACCAGCCCCTCTACGGTCTCCAACTTCGTGGAGATCTTTTCTGCCAGCCGCGAACGGCTCTTCAGAGGTTTGAGGGGCGTCGTCATCGGGACTATCGGTCCCATTACCCGGCGGAGAGCCCTTGAGCTGGGAATACAGGTCCAGGTCAGCCCTGTCGAGTACACCACCCAAGCTCTGGCCCAGGCCATGGCGGAGTACTTCCTCCTTCATGGAAGTGGGAAGGCGGCAGAAGAAGGGCCGACAGCGGGGGATCAGGTCCCGGCAGGTACAGCAGGGACCGGCAGGGGGTAGCCTCACAGAGGAGGATGATGGATTCTGCGAGTATAAGGGACAGACTGCTTGGCCTCGAACGCCGGGAAGGGGTAAGGCTCTATCTGATCCGCCACGGTGAGGCGGCCAATGTAAGGGACGGCGTTTTCCGGTACAACGGCCACATCGATGTGGAGGTCTCTCCCAGAGGTGCAAGGCAGTTGGAGCAGGTTGCCAGATGCCTTCGGGACAGGCGGATCTCGGCGGTCTACTCGAGCGATCTCCAGAGGGCAAGGACAGGGGCGGAGGCGATTGCCAGATACCATGGTCTGGCCGTACATGCCTTGCCGGAGTTCAGAGAGATCAAGATGGGCATCTGGGAAGGATTGACCTTCAGCGAAATCCGCGAGCGCTATCCCGATGAAGTAGACAGAAAATTCGGCCGGTTTGTAGACTACCGCGTCCCTGGCGGGGAGAATCTCATCGACGTGCGCGGCCGGGCCGTCCCCAAGATACGTGAGATCGTCAGGTCGCACCCAGGAGGCGAGATAGTCCTGGTCGGCCACGGAGGGATGAATACGGTTCTTCTCTGTGACGCCATGAATCTCGGGCTTGAGAACTTCTTCCGTATCACCCAGACAAACGGATGCCTGAACATTATAGACTATTTCGACGAGACGGCCCTTGTCAGGTTGATGAACGGCTCTGTTCGCAAAGGGCTGCCCTGAGGTAACCCGCAGGGATACGACGGTGGAAGCCGTGAATCCTCCCAAGGACTATTCCTTTTTTCGAGAGGGGGCAGAACGCCTCGAGACCGCCCTGGGAGGCGTCCCCGATCATGTGCCGGTTTTCGCTCAGATGCACGAGTTCGTAATGAAAGAACTCGGGGTGGGAGCAAAGAGGTTCTACACCTCACCGGAACTCCTGGTGACCGGCACCCTGGAGATTTGCGAAAAATACGGTTTCGACGTCCCCTTTCTCGATTTCGACGTATACAATATCGAGGCCGAAGCCCTTGGACAGAAGATAGTCTACACCGACCAGGGCGTCCCCGATGTCGACCGGTCAAAGCCCCTCGTCCGGGACCGGAGCGATCTGGAAAGGATAAGGACCCCTGCCTTTGATTCAGACGGGCGTTTCCCCCAGGTGATCGAAATGTACTCCATCTTCGAAAAGCTGACCGGTATTGCCCCGGCTCTTGAATTCTCAGCCCCTTTCAGCCTGGCCGCCAATATCAGGGGCATCGAGACCCTGCTGAACGACATATACGAGGCACCCGATTTTGCCAGGGACCTGCTCGCCCGCCTCACCGAAGAGGTGGTCGCCCCTTGGATCGATCATATGAAGAGGCGTTTCCCAAAGGCGAAAAGCATCGGAGGGAGCGATGCCACAGCCTCCATCCCGATTGTGAGTCCCGGGATTCTCGAACAATGGGTCATCCCCCCACTCCTCCGCCTGAGAGAGCTGTGCGGCCCCGAAGTCTACGTGCCCAACTGGGTGGGGGAGAGGTTTCTCAAGGATCCAAGGGAGATGTTTGAACTCAAGCTAAGGGTCTGCCCCGGTTTCCTGGAAGGACAGGATCCGGACGTGGAGGTGCTCGGGCCAGCATATTACAAGGAGTATGCCCAAGAGCGGGGCGTAGCCCTCATCCTCGGCATCGGGGCCGGCTTTCTCGCCGCCAGCCCACCGAGGGAGGTGGCGGAGCGGGTGAGATCCTATGTAGAGGTCGGCGGAGGGGGAGGGCGCTTCGCTCTCTACCTCTGCAACCTGGGGGCCACGACCCCTTCCGAGAATGTGAAGGCCGCCCTGGATGCCGCCGGAAGGTACGGTGCTTAGTAGATGTTGGGAGAGCCACCGGTCTTCTGCCATCGCAGCAACGCTTTGGGGGAGATTCGAGACAGAGTCAAATCAGCCACAGGTGGAGGGGAGATGTCTCCTCCACCGCAGGAAGTCAACAGGTTATTCCCATTTTGACGCGGCCTGGGGAGGATATTTCGATGTTGCCGTTTACCGAGATAGTCCGAAGGTGTTTTGAAGGCCCCTACATCGCCCAGGAGGACTTTGATCTGCAGGTGTTTGTCCGCCATCTGGAGGCTGTAAGAGAAGAGTACGGAATCCGATTTCAGCCAGAGACTCCCGTGCCATGGGATGATAGTCTTGCAGACCGGGTTTTTCAGGCAGGGGTCGAATTCTACCGCAGGGTGGGAACCTACTGTATCGATACGGAGAGAATGATTCGATTCAGCGAAAGCGAGATCCAGGAAGCCCTCCAAGCGGCCCCTGAAGAGACAGAGTTCGGGGAGGGGAGAGACCGCAAGCGGCTCAAACCTCGGGCCCCGGAAAGCGAAGCCGCGCCATGGTGCTTTCTGGGCGCAGCCGGGGCACCGGTCTCGTGTGAGGATGTGTTCCTGAGCATTGTAGAGGGATACGGGCGCATCCCCCTGGCCGATTCCATTACCTCCCCCACCCTGACATCCATAGGCGGAACAAGGGTGAGGGCCAATACCCCTCTGGAGATTCTGGCCTGTATCACTTCGAGCTCTCTGGTCAGAGAGGCCCTCAGCCGTGCTGATCGCCCCGGCCTGCCGGTGATGAACTCCATTGCCACCGCTTCCTCAGATGCAGCAAAGATTGCGGGAAGCCAATTCGGACTCCGGCCCTCAGACGGGTGGCTTATTGGATCTCTCGCAGAACTCAAGATCACCTTTGAGAGGTTGAACGAGGTTGCCTATGTCAACGGTATCAAGGGGCGGATTTGCGGCGAATCCGGGCCGCTCCTAGGCGGTTACTGTGGCGGTCCAGAGGGGGTGGCCATAGCCAATGTGGCCTATCACCTGCAGGCGATCCTCGTCCTCCGCGGAGTCTGCCACGTCACCTTCCCCTTACACTTCAACAGGGTCTGCAACTCGAGCCGCGATCTCCTTTGGGCCATAAGTGTCAGCAGCCAGGCTATCAGCCGTAACAGTCATTTTCCCTTCTTCACCATCCCCAACACTGCCTCGGGCCCTGTTGAGGAGATGTGTTTTCTCGAGACGGCCGCCATTGTGGCGAGTCTGGTGGCAAGCGGGAGCTCCCTGGAGGCACTTGGGGTATACAGGAACGCAACCGTGGATCTTCAGACTCCTCAGGGACCTCAGTTTGCGGCAGAGGTGGCCCACGGGGTTCTCGGTCTGAGCCGAAGGGAGGCCAACCGCCTGGTCCTACGACTGCTGGATCGATACGAGAGGAGCCTAGATAGCCCCCCTCGCGGCAAGACTTACCAGGAGAGCTACGACTTTAAGACTGCAAAACCAAAGGCGGAGACACAGAGGCTCCATGACCGGATGAAACGGGAGATCTCTCAACTCGGAGTGGGATTCAAGCGCTGAGCGACGGGCACTGAAACCGGAGCTTCCGCTGTCTGAACCAAATCTTCGAAATCTTTCTGGAGACCAAGGAGGCGGCAAATGTTCGAACCCCTGCCAGAGAAGGCCGTTGAAGAGATCCATGAAGGGTCCCTCGAGATACTCGCCGAGGTGGGTATCAGGGTTGACAACCAACGGGCGAGAGAGATATTTTCCACTCACGGGGCAAGGATCGCAGAAGGGCACCGAATCACCATCCCCCCTGACCTGGTGGAAAAGGCCCTGAACACTGTCCCGCCCTCCTTCGCTCTCTACGGGAGGCAAGAGGCGAACAACATCTATTACGAGGAGGGCTCTTTCTACACCTCTACGGGCGGTTCGGCCATGTATGTCTTGGACCTCGACACGGGCCAGAGGAGACTATCCACTTGCAGAGACCTTCACGACATCGTCTCCCTGGTGGATGAACTCCCCTATATCGATCTGATCTCCCTGCCCGTTTACCCCAATGACCTGCCAAAGGAGCATGTCGATGCAAACCGCTTCTTTGCAGGATTGAAGAATTCTACAAAGCACATCATTGGCGCCGTATACACCCCCGAAGGACTGGCCAGGGTCTCCAGGATGGCCGAGATCGTTGCCGGGAGGGATTGGAAAACCCGACCCATCATCTCCCTGGTTCTCTGCCCACTGATAAGTCCCTTGCGTCTGGACGAGACAGCCACGGAAATCCTGGTTCAGGCCGCAGAACAGGGAATCATCACTCACAATTTCAGCATGACACAGG
>JAFDHF010000012.1 GCA_019308905.1 Deltaproteobacteria bacterium | reverse complement strand
CCACAGTACCAGGACAACAAGGACCTTGACCAGGACAAAGAACACCACCAGCACATCTCTCCGTCTCAAAGGACGCTTTTGCAAACTCTTCCCTGCCGACACGCTAGCCTCTCCTGTCCCTGAGCCTTGCCTCGAATCTTCCCAGGGCGACCTCGTCAAGGCGCCTCGTCTCTTCCCTTCTGGTATCTTCGAGAAACGCCCGGTGGCGCCTGGACCGGAGGCGATCGAGGACCTTCCGGTCCATCCTGGCCGCCAGAACCTCTTCCTTTTTCGTTTCCACCTGCTTTCTGGCCGTCTCCACGGCCTCCATCTGCCATTCGATCTTTTCCCTGAGAAACCGTATGTAGGCGCTGTATAGGGCCGCCTCCGCGGTCTCCATACCTTGCCTCTGCCGCTCGGCCAGCTCCCTCTGATAGTGTGCCTGGCGATCCCGGAAAAAGGCGAGTCTCTCCTGCTCGCGCTCCATGACCCGCCTCGCTTCGGCCAGTTCGAGTTCCATCTTCTCTTCTCTCTGCCGGCGGAAATCCAATACCTGCTGGAGGTTAAAACGAAACAAAAGCCTACCCCTTCTTCAAAAGAGCCCGGAGTTCTTCCAAGGTCTGTTCAAAGTCCACCCGGTCGTCCACCCTCTGCTGGAGGAACCGGTTGATGGGATCCACCATCTTGATTGCATAGTCTATCTTCGGGTTACTCCCTGCCACGTAGGCGCCTATGTTGATAAGGTCTTCCGATCTGCGGTAGACGGCCAGGGTGGCAATCAGCTGGCTGGCCAGCCGTCTGTGTTCCTCCGATACGGTCTCCTTCATGAGCCTGCTGACACTCTGAAGTACGTCGATCGCCGGATAGTGCCCCTGCGCGGCTAAATCGCGGGAAAGGACGATGTGACCGTCCAGTATGGATCGAGCCGCATCGGCGATGGGGTCGTTGAGATCGTCCCCTTCCACGAGAACTGCATAGAGGCCGGTGATACTGCCACCGGTGTCCGAATAGCCTGCCCTTTCCATGAGCTTTGGAAGCGTGTTGAAGACGGTCGGGGTATATCCCTTTGTGGTAGGAGGCTCCCCCACTGCCAGTCCCACCTCGCGCTGTGACATGGAGAATCTCGTGATCGAGTCGACCATGAGAATCACGTGTTTGCCCAGGTCACGAAAATACTCGGCAATGGTGGTGGCTATGAAAGCACCCCGCATCCTGATAAGGGGGGGCTGGTCGGACGTTGCAGCGACGACGACAGACCTTCTCAGTCCCTCCTCTCCCAGGTCTCTCTCGATGAATTCTCGAACCTCCCTTCCCCTCTCGCCGATGAGGGCAATCACGTTTACGTCCGCCTCGGTGTTCCGAGCGATCATCCCGAGAAGCACGCTCTTGCCCACCCCCGATCCCGAAAATATTCCCAGGCGCTGACCTCTGGCACAGGTCAGAAGACCGTCTATGGCGCGAATGCCCAAGGCCAGAGGTTGTTCGATCCTTGCCCGCTTCAGGGGATTTATGGTTCTGCCGTAGATGGGGTATTCATACCGGCCCGCCACCGGCGGGCCACCGTCGAGGGGATCTCCTCTCCCGTCGACGATCCTGCCCAGGATCGATTCATCGAGGCTGAAAACCGCTCTCCCCTCGAGACTGACGATTTCACTCCCAGGGCCGATTCCACGGATCTCGCCGAGGGGCATCAAGAGGATCCGGCTGTCCCTGAAACCCACCACCTCGGCGGGAATGGGCTGATCCGACCGTTTCGGGTAGATAAGGCACTGGCTGCCCACCGAACTGGCGGGACCGTGGCCTTCCACGATTAGGCCGGTAACTCGCGTCACCCTCCCGTGGACCCGCACCGTTGAGAGTCTCCTCAGCGTCTCGTGGTACTTCTGGAAGTCGATCGATACTGCCATTTCGAATTCCTGAGGGATGCAGCGGCTGCTATTCCCTGCCCGCCCCCTTTTCCGCCTCAGTCGTCCCGTCCCGGCCCGGGGCCGGATGCTTTTCCCCCACCTGCCGCCTCAGCGCCTTCTCCACCTCGTCGAACTGCCGTTCGATCCTCGCGTCGATGGTACCGTAATCACTCTCTACGATGGCCCCGCCCCGGCAGATCGATTCGTCTTTCTCGATCACCAGGTGTTTGATCCCGTCTACGGCCTGGACGATATCGGCCTTGTGGGCATGGACGAAGTCGAAGTCGGCGGGATTTATGGTCACCCGGATCCGCTCGCGGTCCACCGCTTTGGCGATGGCCTCTTTAACAATGCGGAGGACAGCATCCTTCTTGTCGTCCATCTCTCTCTGAACCACCTTCCGGGCAGTGGCCAGAACCAGGTCGACTATCTCTCCCTCGACACGCTGGTAGAACTCCTCCTTCAGTCCTCTCAACTGCTCGGCCGCTTGGGTGAGGCTCTGGACAGCGGATCTGAACATGCGCTCTCCTCTTTCGATACCCGCCTTTTCTCCGAGTCTGAAGGCCTTCTCATAGGCCTCCTTCTCGATACGGTCGATCCTCTCCCTTTCAACCTCCTCAGGCCCGGGGCCTTCACGCTGGGATGCACCAGCGGACTCTTCCCTTGGATCACCCATCCCCAATTCTTCGAAGGCCGGCTGAGCCGGCCTCTCAATGGGACCGTCTGCTGCAACCTCCCTGAGGTGGTAAGGCCTTAAGGGAAGTTCTTCGATTTCACGCCCCTTGAAGATACTAGACAAGGACCTCCTCCTTTCCCCGGCCCCCAACCACGATCTTTCCTTCCCCCTCGAGCTTCAGGGCGGCGCGGGTTATGGCCTGCTGAGCCTTTTCCACGTCGGACAGCCGGGTGGGCCCCAGGGCCTCGATATCCTCCCGGAGCATTTCCGCGGCTCTTTCCGACATGTTCCTGAAGACCTTCTCTTTGATCTCATCGGTTGCGGCCTTCAAGGCAAGAGCAAGTTCCTGGCTGGTGATCTCCTTGAGAATCTCCTGCATCCCGCGGTCGTCCACGTTGGCCAGATCCTCAAAGGTGAACATATCCTGTTTGATCCGTTCGGACAGCTCCGCGTCGGTCTCTTCTATCCGAGACAGGATGTTCTTCTCCACGCCTCTGCCGGCCTGGTTGAGGATGTCCGCCACCACCTTGATCCCCCCTATCCGCTTCTCGACGGTACCCACGGACTCCACCTGGTCCTCCAGGGCTTCCGCAACTTCCTTTACCGCGGCGGAAGGCACGGTCTCCAGATGGGCCAGCCTCAAGACAACGTCCGATTGCAGCTCCTCGGGAAGGTCTGAAAGAACCTGCCCGGCCTTTTCCGGTTCCAGGTGAGCAAGGATCAGGGCTATTGTCTGGGGATGCTCTCCCCTGGTGAAATCGGCCAGAACCTTGGGTTCCATCTTTTCGAGAACCTCGAACAACGACCTCTCTTTCTTCTCCTGACGTGCCTGCTCGTCATCTCTGCCCTGTCCCTCCCCTTCCGGCAAGGCCCTGCCACGCCTCTCTCTGTTAACCACGAAGTGGACGAACTCCCCGGTTACCCTGTCGACGAGTTCTCTGCTGACAGGGCCGAGAGCAGCAAGCAGGTCCTGGAGCTTCTTGGCACTGGCGGAGCTCATATTTGCAAGAATCTGCCCTGCCAGATCCTCTCCCAGGGAAGAGACCAGAATGGCCACCTTTTCTTCCTTGGAGAGGCCGGACCCCTTTTCTACTCCAGCCATGCCTCCACCATCCGTGCAAATCTCTCTTGGTCAGCCGTGGCCAGTTCGATCAGTTTTTGACGATTCGGGGATTCCTCCGGGCCGGCAAGACGGGGAACACCGGCCTGGAGTTCTTCAACCCGGTGGGGAAGCATCTGCCGTGCTTCAAGCTCCCCTTGCCTTTCGGTGAGCCACCTCACCATGGGTCTCAGGATCAGAACGAAGAAGAGCACCAGAGAGAGGAGCGTAACAACGTGGCGGATGAGGCCCGACAGGAATCGCTGTCTCTCCAGCCCGACCCAGGGGTCCGGCTGCTCATCCCCTGTGGTCATCCTTTGAAAGGAGATATTGGCCACCTCCACTTGGTCGCCCCGGTCCGCATTGTATCCCACGGCTTTCTTCACGATGCTCTCGTAACGTTTCATCTCCTCGGCCGTCCGGGGAACATACTTGGAAACGATGCTGCCGTCCTTCCCTTTCACCTTCTGATATGATCCGTCGAGCAGGACAGCAACGGAGAGCTTCTTGATCCGGCCGGTGGGTTGAACAATCCGTCGGGTCTTGCGGTTGATCTCGTAGTTTATGGTCTCGTTGATTTTCTGGAAGCTTGAGGAGCCCGCCGTCCGGACAGGTCCCTGCCCAGGGGGGACGTTTGAGCGCACACCCGGAATTCCCGATGACCCCGGATATCCACCCCTGGTCTTCTCCTCTGACCGCTGTTCGCTTCTCACCACAGGCGCCTCCGGGTCGAAGGTCTCTTCGGTCTCCTCTATCTGTTTGAAATCAAGATCCACCGAAGCCCTGACAATGGCCCGATTCGGCCCCAAGGCTTTCTCCAGCATGGACTGGACCCTCTTCTCGAGGGCACGCTCCAGGTTGTTCTGAAACTCCAGTTGGGACTGGCCCAACCGGGCCAGAGGGTCCGAGTCTCCTCCCTCCGAGAGGACACGCCCCTCGGTGTCGACAACGGTGATGTTTTCCGGCCTGAGCCGCTCGGCACTGCTCGCGACGAGATGTATGATCCCCCTGACCTGGTTGAGATTGAGACTTCTCCCCTGTTTGAGTTTGAGGATCACCGAGGCTCTGGCATCTTCCTGGTCTTCCACAAAGAGGGACTTCTTGGGAATGGAGAGATGGACCCTGCATGTCTCAACCTCCGGGAACTCGGTGATCGTCCTGGAGAGTTCTCCCTGGAGAGCCCGCTGGTAGTTCAGCCGCTGAACAAACTCGGTCATCCCGAAGTTCGTCTTGTCAAAGATCTCAAAGCCGACCCCTCCTCCCTCGGGGAGCCCGCCGGCCGCGAGCTGGAGCCGGGTTTCATAGATCTTGTCCGAGGGAACAAGAATCGAATGGCCGCCCCCTTCCAAACGATACGGGATCTTCATCTCCTTCAGCTTTGAGACCACACTGGCCGCGTCCTTCTCGGAAAGCTTGGAATAGAGAAGACCATATTCCGGCCTATTGGCCCAGACACCCAGGAGAATCACACCGATCAATCCTCCACCTACCACGAGGACGAAGATCACCCTCTGGATAGGAGAAAGGCCCTTGAAGCCATGGGTCAATCGACTGAAGAACTGCCCTGGTGAAGCCATCGTCCGGTCCCGCCTTCAGGCGCCTCCTTACACGTTCATCCGCATCACCTCGTGGTAGGCTTCGAGGATCTTGTTCCGCACCTGGAGCATGAGCTTGAAAGAGATCTCGGCCTTTTCCAGGGCGATCATGGTCTCATGGATGTTCTTGGTCCCTCCCACGGTCAGTTCCTCGATTGCATGGTCCGCGGCTCCCTGGAGCCGATTGACCTCCTCGATCGACTCCTTGAGAATCTGCCCGAAGGACTTCTCTCCTCTGGCAGGTTCCTGCCCCCTTTTCAGGGGCTTTCCAGCCACTGTCTGGGAGGGATGAATCCTCATCTCCTTCATGACGCTCCACTCCCCTATCTTGCTATCTCCAGGGCCCTCAAGGCCATGCTCTTGGCCGACTGGATGGCCGTCACGTTGGCCTCATAGGACCGGGTGGCCGATAGCATGTTGACCATCTCTTCGATGACATTGATGTTTGGAACGGCCACGTACCCCGAGGCGTCCGCATCGGGGTGGCTCGGGGCATACAGCCTCTTGGGTGGTCTCCGGTCCGTCACAATGTCGACTACCTCGACCTCGGATAGCCGCCCGTCCAGGGCATGCCTGAACGCTTCACCGAACGAAGGGGACAGGGGAACAGCCCGGAAGACCACGTCCTGCCTCCTGTACGGCCCCCCCTGAGCGGTCCGGGTCGTCTCCACGTTGGCGAGGTTCGAGGCTATCACGTTCATCCTAACCCTCTGGGCAACAAGACCAGACGCGCTGATGTCCAGGGAATCAAAGAAGTCCATTGCTTCTACCTCCCCTCTCGGATGGCATCTTTGAGATATCGAAACTTCTTTATCAACATCTGAACCGTGGCCTCATACATCAGGCTGTTCTCGGCCAGCTTCACCATCTCCCGGTCCATATCGACGGAGTTCTGATCCATCCCCATGGACACCGGCCTTCCGACTTCGATTCGACCGGCCACGGACAGGGGAGACAGGGCAGAGGAGATATGCCTCGGATTGGTCTTGACAAGTGCAATCCCCTTTGAGGAGACCCATGCCTCGCGGAGTTCCTTCTCAAAGGCCAGGTCCAGAGCCCTGTAGCCTGGGGTGTCTCCGTTGGCGATATTGGCGGCAAGTATCTCATGGCGGGCCGACCGCAGATTGAGAGCCTCTCTCAGAAGTAAGATGGTGTTGTCAAAAATATCCATCTCTTTCTCCGTGTACCTATCCGTCCCGGTTCTCGATGCATACCTCGTGCCTCCTCCTGGATCCGGTGTTCCGCGGGTCCGGAAATCCCCACTTCCGGGATAGCAATCGACATACCAAGACGGCCGGCGGTCAACTCACGACAACGACTTCCAAGGGCGGCTCCACGCGCCGTAGGCCCCAGGGGCCGCTCTACAACATCTATAAGTGTAACCATTTGCAATTTAAGACTAATCTTCTTCTACGACGATTCCGCCCGTGGTCTACCGGCCTTCCTCCCCCGCAACGGATCGCCCGTCCCCAGATTCCTGTAGGCTCCGACCCGGCTCCTTCTGGGGTCTTCTCCACCTTAGGCTAGGCAAATTTTTCCCCCTTCTCACCTGCCTCGGCCCTGTATTCGTTCAGCTTGTTTCTCAGCGTCCTGATGCTGATACCCAGAACTTTTGCCGCACGAGTCCGGTTGCCTTCCACCTCCTCCAGGGTCTTGAGGATGAGCTGTCTCTCCATCTCCTTTAGTGTCGAACCCACCGGTACCCCACGCGACTCTGTCCGCGGTTTCACGGTCCCGTCGAGAAAAAAGTGTCTCGGGTAGATAACCCCGTCTTCGCAGACGAGAGCCGCCCGTTCAACAAAATTCTCCAACTCCCTCACGTTGCCCTTCCAATCGTATTTGAGCAGCAGAGCCCGGCCCTCCTGGGATATGACGACCTCTCTCCTCGGCCCGCCCCTCTCGGCTATCTTCTTCAAAAAGTGATCCACCAGCAGGGGGATGTCCTCCTTCCTCTCCCTGAGAGGTGGAAGAGTCAAGGGGATCACGTTGAGCCGGTAGAAGAGGTCCTCTCTAAACCTGCCTTCCGCTACGGCCCGGTGGAGATCCTCGTTGGTGGTGGCGATCACACGGACATCGATACTGATAGGTCCCTTTCCACCGATGCGATCCAGCTCGAACTCCTGAAGGACTCTCAAGAGCTTTGCCTGGAGTTGAAGGCTCATCTCCCCGATTTCATCGAGAAGGATGGTCCCGTGGTGGGCCATCTCAAACTTTCCGATTCTCTGGCTCACCGCTCCGGTAAAGGAGCCCTTCTCGTGACCGAAGAGTTCACTCTCAAGAAGGTTCTCGGGAACGGCCGCACAGTTTATCGCCACAAAGGGCTTGTCGCGTCTGGGACTGTTTTCGAAGATGAATCTGGCCAGGAGTTCCTTTCCAGTCCCGCTCTCCCCTTGAATCAGAACGGTGGCGTTGCTGGGAGCGATGTTTCTGGCCAATTCCAGGAGCTTCTGCATCTCTCGGTTCTGAGTCACAATAGTCCGGCTCTTTGACCGGACCGAACCGAGTGTGCCACGCCCCTGTTCCGCTCCCCGTCCCTGAGTGGTCATCACCCGTTTCACAGCCGACTCCAGGTCTTCATAGGAGAAGGGTTTGAGGATGTAGTCCGAGGCACCCTCCTTCATCGCATCTACGGCGTTCTGAATCGTTCCGTAAGCCGTCACCATGATGACCGGTGTTCTCGGAGATATCCGCTTTATCTCCCTGAGAACATCGAGACCGTTCATTTTCGGCATCTTCACGTCCGTGATGACCATATGGAACCGGTCCGTCCTGAACTTCTGAAGAGCATCAAAGCCGTCCGCCGCAGTATCGACGGCGTATCCCCCCCGTCTCAGCGCCTCGGAAAGGGCCAGCCTCATGCTTCCTTCGTCATCCACAACGAGAATCTGGTTTTTTTCCATATTCACACAGCTCCTCTATCCGCTTCTGCGTCTCTCCCGCTCAAAGGGAAAGTCATTACGAAGTTCGCCCCCCCATGCTTGCCTGGGGCAACACGAACCGTCCCCCCGTGGGCTTCCATGATGTTATGGACAATTGCCAGGCCGAGGCCGGCCCCTCGGTCGCGGGTTGTGAAAAAGGGATCGAAGATCCGGGACTGAAGCGCTTCCGGAATACCGGGGCCCGTATCTGAAACTCGCACTTCAAGGATATCGGCGGGGGGAGAATCGCTCGGTTCGGGCGTCAGGATCTCTACCTTCCCTCTGATCAACCGCGTAGAGACCTCCATGGCCCCCCCGTGAGGCATGGCCTGGATCGCGTTGAGCTGAAGGTTCAGAAAGAGCTGTTTCAACAGCTCCGGGTCTCCCCTCAGGAAGATGGGCCCCGTGGAGAAGTCCTTCTTGAGTTCTATCCCGTTCTTCTCCATCACCTCACTCATCTCATCCAGAAAATCCGAAAGAAACTCGTGGAGATCGATATCGGTCCAGGCAGGTTCAAGGGGTCCACGAAAGAAGTAGAGAAGGTTGGTGAGAACCGTGTTGAGTGTTTTCACCCCGTTTATCAGGTGTTCGGCCATATTCTTCCGCTCACCCTCCAACTCCCTTCTCAGGATGGATGCGAACAGTTCGATGCTACCCAAGGGATTTCGAATCTCGTGGGCGATCCGGGCCGCCATTTCGCCCATTGCATTCAAACGACTTGTACGCTGTGCTTGCTCCTCCAGGGCCTTGAGCCGCTCGATATCCTGAAGCACGATCACCCGTCCCGATATCGCACCCTGTGAGGATCTCATGGGCGAGGAGGAGAAACTGATCTGTAACGGTGTGCCGTCCTTTTGTGTGATTTCGGTCTCACAGTTGCACCGCTGTGCCGGATTGGCCATGATCCTTCTGAGGAATTTCCTGAATGAATCGTTGAAAACGCCGAGCTCGGACAGATCCCTGCCCATGATTTCGCTCGTATCATAGCCGGTGATGATCCGAACCGCGCCGTTTCCTCTGGTTACCGTGCCCGATCGATCCAGAACGATGACCCCGGAATCGAGACTCTCCAGGATGTTATGGAGATAACCCCTCACCTTTTCCGTCTCTTCGAGGTTTCTCTCGAGTTCTCTGTTTTTCTCTTCCAGGGCTCGGTTCAGGGAGCGGACCCTCTCCTCCAGATCCTGATAGGACCTTTCGAGTCGTGCCGTTGCCGTGTTGAAGGCGGAAAAGGCCGCCTTGAGGAGCCGGATCCCTTCAACCGGAGCTGCTGACCGCCCCAGGGCTCTTCCGGTTTTCTCTTCTCTCTCGAGTGCCTCCACTACCTGTCCCTTCACTTCTTTCCCGCCGGAGCCACAGCCTGGCCGAGCCGCGCCAGGTAAGGGCCGTCCTTTGCCTCAAAATCCGCCTCTCCTGCAGCCCAGTCGGCCAGTCTCGCCCAGAGAGAATCGGCTGATCTCTTTTTCAGGTCCTCGAAGACCTGCCTCATCATATCCAGGTCGCCCCTCTTTCGGAGGGTCTCGCCCAACCGGTAGAGCGCCCAGTCGGCCCTTCCCTCAGGGGATGAAAGGGCCACGATCTTCCGATAGTATTGCGTCGCCGTGGACATCCTCCCACGGTCCTCATAGTAGGTGGCCAGGCGAGCCAGACTCTCTCCGAGTGGTCCCTTTGCCCAGACCTGCTCTCTGAAGGGCCACATGGAGCTGACTGCTCTCTTGTAGGCTTCGATGGCCTTCTTCTCATTTCCCACGGCCATAAGGGCCTTTCCCATGTTGGCATATACCCTCCCCGTGTCAGGCCCGCCTCCGGCTGCAAGAGCGAGGCGATACCACCTGACGGCGCTGCTGTAATCCCCGGCTCCCAGGCAGAGATCGCCCAAAAGCCTCTCCACCCGGGGGAGATAGGGGCTTTTCGGAAAAGCCTTCGGGAAGGGTTCAAGTACCCTCAGGGCGGCCTGCCTATCACCTTTTTCGAAGAGGATCCGACCCATCTGGAAAAGAACATGATCCCCGGCCACACGGTCCGCCTTTCTCACACGACGGTAGACACCGAGGGCATCTTCCAGAAGACCGAGCTTGCGATAGCTCTCTGCCACCAGGAGGAGTCCCCTCTTGTCCCTGTTTTCCTCGCTGTCCAGGAAATCCATGTGTTTCCGGTACAATCGAATCACTCCAAGATACTCACCTCCGCCATAGTGGTCCTTGATGAGGGAGTTCAGACAGTACGAAAGAAGCAGTGACACCCTCCGCCTGAGCTCATCCGGCTCTCTCTGGGACATGATTCTCTTGAGCCCGGCCACGGCCCGTGCCGGATTCCCCCCTCTCACAAGGGCCAGGGCCTGTCGATACGTCACCTGGTCGGCAAGTTTCATATCCTTGCAGTGATCCAGGAAGTCCTGGTACACACCCACTGGGTCCTTGTAAGCCTCCTCACAGAGTGGAGGCCATTTCAACCCGGGCTGGCTGAGTCTCAAGTCCGCAAGGTACACACGCTCCATGCCATGGGGATCGTCTCGGCCGTAGTTCTCCCACAGGAGCAGGTTCACCCTGAGGGCCTCACCGTATCGGTCTTCGTTGAGATAGGACTTGGCAATGAGCCGCATCATGGCCCGCGCTTCTTTGCCCTTCGGATCGAGATTCAAGGCCTTGAAGAGAATCCCCCTGCCCCTCCGGAATTCTCCGTTTTCCACGAAAGTCCGACCCGCAAGAAACAGACTGTCCGTCGGGTAGAAAGACAGATCGGGTGACTCCGAAAGAACCGCACCGTATTGGAGACGAGCCCCTTTCAGGTCGCCCATCTTGTACAGGCAGTCTCCCACTCTGAGAGAGGCGATGCGACCATGGATCGAACCAGGCTGTCTCCTGACGAACTCCTGGAAGATCTTCTTAGCCTCCTTATACTTGCCCGTCTGGAAGAGACACTCCCCCTGCCAGAAAAGGGCCTCCGGAGCTGCGGGGTGGTCGGGGTATTTGGATAGAAAAAGCCTGTACTGGACCGCTGCTTCATGGAAAAACCTCACCCTCCGGTACGCAGTGGCGATTCTGAGAAGGGCATGGGGCACAAAGCTCGACCCCGGAAAACTCCCCACCGCGTCTCGGTACGCCTGAACGGCATGGAGGTACGCTTTGCCCCCCTTCCTCTCCGCCTTGCCGAAGCTACAATCGGCCTTGACAAAGGCGAGGGTTTCAGCGAGGGGAGACAGCGGATCTTTGGGCGCAATACCTGAGAGGATCCGCTCAGCCCGTGAAAAGTCACCCTTTTTCAGACTCTCCAGAGCCCTGAAGTAAAGGCTCCGCTCGTCGGCTTTCATCTCACTGAAATCGGGGGGATAGACCGGCCCTATCCGGACAAAATCCGGAATATCCTGTGCCGAGGCACGCAGAAGTCCTCCACTCCCTTCATCCTTCCCGGCAGGCTGGCCCTTCTTCTGTCCTCCCCGCATGCCACGGGCGGACTCTCCCCGTCGAGCCTCCGGACCCCGCTCGACCTTCTTCGATTCTCCGGTCCCTTTTTTTCTCACCTTGGCAGAAGTAGAGACGCTCCTGTGCGGAAGCGGGGAGACCGACTTTCCCCGGAGGTAGAGAACCGCTCTCGGCGGTGTTTCATATCGATAGAAAACCCAGTCGACAGACGGGGTCGCCAGGCGGATCTCCACCTGAACCTCCCTGCCTTTTCCGGGCAGAACCTCCACTCCGCTGATCAGCCCCTTTCCCTCGGCCGGGGGCGGGACCGCGAATCCCTCCACGGATCCAGGCAATCGGACGACGAACCGACTCCTTTGGAGATCCGGGACCACCGCTGCCTTCTTGGGTTCGGCACAGGGGAAGACAATCCGGGTGAAATCCCGCCGGTTTTCCACCCGAATCTGAGCCCGAAGAGGAGCGGATTCCGCCTGCCCGGATCCTCCCTCTCCTCCAAGGAAGAGGAGAAAACCCAGCAAAAGCGCAACCATCAATAAACCACGGTGTCTCTCTCCGTTGAATCTTCCCACTGGAAGGCCCCTTTCACACGGCTTTCTGCCGGGCGACACGGGCCTAATCGAGCAAAAACAGTGCCACGGAAGGCCCCCTCTCTTTGCGCCACAATCCATTGAAATCAAGACCTTTTGAATCTGTGCCGGTCCCGCGGGCCAGGGGGTCCCGTCAAATTCTCACATTACTTCAGTCATTTGTTTGACAGGAAAATTGGAGAAAAACGATAGAAAAGACGCAAAGTAGGTGAGAAACCCGATGTCCAGACGGAAAACTGCCAATTATCGGCAGAAAAAGCCAAAAAATGTCATTCAAGAACTAGGCACGGGTGAGATTGATCTTCTTCATCTTCTCCACCAGGGTGGTCCGGTTCAGGTTGAGAAGCTTGGCCGCCTTGTTCTTTACCCAGTTGGTTCTGTTGAGGGCCTGAAGGATAAGCTCCCGCTCAAATTCCGTGATCGCCGTATTGAAAGATATACCGTTTTCGGGGATCTGGATCCTGGGATGGAGGGACCTCGGAGTCGACGCCAGCACCTTCTCGGACAGGTCGGCAGGCTCGGTGATCCCCTCACCCTTGAGGATCACGATCCGTTCGATCATGTTCTCCAACTCCCTCACATTTCCGGGCCAGTCATAGTTCTGGAGAAGCTCCATGGCTTCAGGAGAGACCCCTGTGATGTTGTGTCTATTCTTGGCATTGTACATCTGGAGGAAGTGGTTGACCAAAAGGGGGATATCAGACTTCCGCTCCCTCAACGGGGGAAGTTGGATCGGGATTACGTTGAGCCTGTAAAATAGGTCTTCCCTGAACTTCCCTTCGGCCACGTTCTTCTCCAAGTCCTTATTGGTGGCCGCGATTACCCGAATGTCCACCTTGATGGTCTTCATCCCCCCCACCCTTTCGAATTCATGCTCTTGGAGCACTCTCAGCACCTTGACCTGTAGGGAGGGGCTCATGTCACCGATCTCGTCCAGAAAGATTGTTCCCCCGTTTCCAAGTTCGAATCGGCCGATCCGTGTCCTCGTCGCTCCGGTGAAGGCACCCTGTTCGTGGCCGAAAAGCTCGCTCTCGAGAAGTTCTTCGGGGATGGCACCGCAGTTGACAGGAATCAGCGGTCTTTCCCGCCTGTCGCTGTTGAAATGAATGGCCCGGGCGATCAACTCCTTCCCGGTCCCGCTCTCTCCGTAAATCAGAACGGTGCTGTCCGTAGCGGCGATCTTCTCCACCAGACGGAAGACTTCCTGCATCTTCTCGCTGTCCCCGACGATGTTGTCGAATCTGTACTTCCGTTTCAGCTGGCGGCGAAGCATCTCGTTCTCCAGGGCGAGTTTTCGATGTTCCAAGGCTCTGTGGACGACGATGCTGATCTCCTCGATCTTCAGGGGTTTGGTAATGTAGTCGTAAGCCCCCAGCTTGACCGCCTTCACCGCCGTGTCGATGGAACCGTACCCCGTAAAAACAATGGCGACCGTTTGAGGGTTGATCCGCCGGAGACCTTCAAGAACCGCCAGGCCGTCGGCCCTTGGCATCTTCAGATCTGTCAAGACCAGATCGAAATCCATCTCTTCGAGGAGTTCAAGGGCCTCCTGCCCGTCGTCGGCCGTCTCCACGTCGAAGCCCTCGACCTCCAGAAACTCCTTCAGAAACTCTCGATTCCTCTCTTCATCATCAACTACCAGCACTCTCTCAGATCCCATGAATCTCCCCTGTCCAGGATGCTTTTCCGCTGAATGTTAGAATAGTGACGTTCCCCGTCTTTGTCAAGACAGAGATGGACGAATTCGTCAAAAAATTGACCATCAGGGACCTGAGGGAAATAGAACGGCCGGGTCTCTAAGGTGGGTTCTCTCCGGTCTCTCTCTTCAATTGGCGCCGGCGGGGTAGGCAATAATCCCCTGTTTCTTCTTGCGGTAAAGCGTCCTGGGGTTGATCCCCAGGATTTGGGCTGCCATCTTCTTGTTACCCTTGGTCTTTTCCAACACCATCAGGGTGTACTGGTTTTTCAGTTCCTCCAGTGTGATCATGTCGTTGAAGGCCCGCTTGATCAGGTGATGCCGGCCCTCGACGATCTTGACAGGGAGGTCTTCCTTGTCGATAAGGCTGTTCTGTGTGATTACCACTGCGCGCTCCACAGCGTTCTCCAGTTCCCGCACGTTTCCCGGCCAGTCATACTCGGTCAAGAGCTTCATCGCTTCGGCGGTAAATCCGTGGATTTCCCTGCCCTCCTGTCTGGCATACATCTTCAGAAAATGCTGGGCCAGAAGAGGAACATCCTCGGGCCGGTCTCTCAGATCGGGCAGGAAAATCGGGATCACATGAAGGCGGTAGAACAGGTCCTCCCTGAACTGTCCCTGCCGGACCTTCTGCTCCAGGTCCTCATTCGTAGCCGCTATGAGGCGCACATCTATCTTGACCATCTCATTGGATCCCACCCTCCGAATCTCCTTTTCCTGAAGGACTCTCAAGAGTTTTGCCTGGAGGGCCATGGATGTATTCCCGATTTCGTCGATGAAAAAGGTCCCACCCCTGGCCTCCTCAAACATGCCGATCTTGTGATGGTACGCGCCGGTGAAGGACCCTTTGACATGACCAAAGAGCTCACTCTCAACGAGGCTGTCAGGAATGGCACTGCAGTTGAAAGCCAGGAAGGGCTTGTTTCTTCTGGGACTGTTGAAATGGATCGCCCTGGCGACCAACTCCTTGCCCGTACCGCTTGAACCATAGATAGTCACCGTGCTCTTGCTTCTCGAAACCTTTTCGATGAGTGAGAAGACGGCCTGCATGGCCTGGCTCTGACCGATTATGTTGCAGAAGCTGTATCTCCGCTTCACCTCCTGGCGGAGCTGCACATTCTCCTCCATAAGGGCCTTGACCGTCAAAGCCTTGGAAACCCTGACCAGGAGTTCTCCGCTGTTGGCAGGCTTGGTAATGAAGTCCGCCGCTCCGATTTTCATGGCCTCCACGGCCGACTCGATGGTCCCATATCCCGTCATGATGATGACATTGATATACGGCCGGATTTCCTTTACCCGCCTCAGGAGTTCCATCCCGTCCATTCGGGGCATCATAAGATCGGAGAGGATGAGATCAAAGGGGGTCTCCTGGATCTTTTCCATCGCCTCTACGCCGTCCTCCGCGGTGTCCACGGTGAATCCTGCAAAGGCCAGGGTATCGCGTATGACATCCTTCACATCAACGTCGTCGTCCACAACGAGAATCGATCCCTTCCTCGCCTCCTTCACTTCGGACTTGCACCTCCCCTTCCGCAAACCTTTCTTTTACGGCCTCAACCCTATGCTATACATCGGAAGGCGGCGACGAATCTAAAGGAGAAATTCCCTGGACTTTGCCCGCCTCTTCCGGTATCCTAATGGAGAACTCTTCGGGGAGTGGCGCAGCCGGGTAGCGCGCTTGCTTCGGGAGCAAGAGGGCGGGGGTTCAAATCCCCTCTCCCCGATTTGGAAGCCGAGACTGATCCAAGACGGGAGGGCCGCTCTGAAAGGGGGCGGCTTTCCTGTTGGGGTGTCTCTATGGAACTCGACGACGGGTTGGATGATGCCGCTCGGGGCGGAGAGACTGGTATTTGACAGACTGTATACTATATGTGGTATTCTAAATCATCCCCAGGTTGACTCGCCGGCGGTCGAAAAGGGTCGAGGGCCAACATGGCGGGGTTTCTGGAGGTGACTCGTCTCGCCGGGAGGAGCCTCCCCCGAGAGGGCAAAGGCTCACTGCTTGAAGCCAAGCGGGCTTTGAAAGGCGTGAAAAGGACGTATAAAGAGGGGAATAGCATCTTCCAGCAGGGACTGACTCGTACCGGATGTGACAATGGTGGACCACATAGAGGCTGAGACCCTAAGCGAAAAGGCCTATCAGGCGATCAAGGACTCCATCTTGCACAATGAGATGCAGCCTGACGAGGTTCTATCGATCACCGCCCTGGCAAGAGAGTTGGGGATCAGCCAGACCCCTGTTCGGGAGGCGATTTCCAGATTGAGTGCCGACGGGCTGGTGAGCTATGAAGCCCACAAGAGGGTGCGTGTCGCCACGCTCACAGAAGAGAACGTCCGCCAGGTCTATGAGGTCCGGATGTTGCTGGAACCCTATGCGGCCCGACTGGCGGCTGGATCCATCGCCGGGAATCCCCGGCTCATGAAGGATTTGCAATCCCTCAAAGCGAGGGCTGAAGCGATTTGCCGGAAGAGACTGGACCTTGTCCCGTACGATGAGTATCTACAAATCGATCTCAGGCTGAACGAGATGCTCATGATGGCCGGAGGCAACCTGCTCCTTTCAGAGGTACTGATGTTTGTGGGTTACCGTTCGCTGCGGATAAGAACATTCGCAGAAGCGGGTTACAAGAACCGGCCGGACCCGAGGATCCATACCATCACCCGGGAGCACCTGGCGATAATGGAGGCGATCTTGGACGAGAAACCACATGAAGCCGAAAACAGAGTGCGCCGTCATCTGAGAAACGCCGAGGTCAGGACCATTCAAGCCATCGAAGACAGGCTAAGGTCTCAACATGGCGATGCCGAGTCGGTCCCAGCGGACATCTGAGGTCAGCCGCCACTCGCAAGAGCCCCGACTGTGGAAAGTTTCAAAAGTCTCACCGGATCTGTTCTCATCGTTGATACGGCCAGGCGCCGAGTTTCCATGATCGAGGAAGGTCCCGGGACCCACCCTGGTTTCCTCCGAAGACGAACGCTCAGCCGGTTTTACCTGTTCACCCGTTCGGTACCAGCCACCTCGTCCCTCGATCCGGAGAGTCCTCTTGCATTTGGTGCGCGTCTTCCAAGCGACACCGCTGCTCTCAAGGACAAGACATTCCTGTGACGTCGAGCGATAAGAGGCGGCCGAAGATCCGACCCGTGAAAAGGGAATTGGAGTCCATGCTCTACACAATCTAATCACCCGTTCATCCATACAAACCACTTGCGGGAGACAGAATCACGATGAGAGGTTTCCTCTCCGAAAGGATTGCCCGACTCGAGCCATCGGCCACCGGGGAGATCGACAATTCCGTAAAGGAGATGCGCCAGAGAGGAGTCACGGATATAGTCTCCCTCGGAGCCGGAGAACCCTGTTTCGATACGCCCGAAAACATAGTCGATGCCGCTTGTACGGCACTCCGTTCGGGCAGAACCAAGTATCACCCCACGGCCGGCGACTACGACCTACGAGAGGAAATTAGCAGGAAGTTGAAGGAGAAAAACCACATCGAGGCTGGTGTCGACGAAATCATCGTCACGCCGGGAGGGAAGTTCGCAATCTATCTGGCTTTCCAGGCCGTGCTTGAACCGGGTGACAGAGTGGCGATACTCGACCCCGCGTGGGTCACCTACGAGCCCGCCGCAAGAATGGCAGGGGGTGATGTAGTGAGGATTCCCACCAGTGAGAGTGATGGGTTTGAACCCGATCCGGAGCGTATCCGGCAGGAGATGGATCGATCCTTCAGGATAGTGGTTATCAATTCACCCTGCAATCCAACCGGCACAGTCTTCAATAGATCCACCATTCACGAGATCGCCGAAATCGCCAGGGACCATGGAGCCCTCTTACTCTCGGACGAAATCTACGAGTACATAATCTATGAGGGGGAACACTACAGCCCTGGATCGGAGTTTGACAATGTGATTACTGTGAACGGATTCTCCAAGAGCCATGCCATGACAGGCTGGAGGCTCGGGTATGTGACCGGTCCCAAGCAGGTCTTGGAGGGAATGATCAAGATCTACCAGCACTCTGTCAGTTGTGTGACCGCTTTTGCCCAGGCCGGGGCGATAGAGGCGCTGCGAAGCGAGGCGTCAAAGCGAGCCGCCAGACAGATGCTTGAGGGATACAGGGAAAGACGGGCCCTGATGGTGGGGTTGATCGATGAATCCGAGTTCTTCGAGTGCCGGAGGGCACCGCAAGGGACATTCTACTGCTTCCCTTCGTATCGTTCGAGGAGACCTTCGGTTGAGCTCTCAAAGGCACTGCTGGAGCAGACCCATGTCGCAACCGTGCCTGGGGCGGCCTTCGGTGAGTGCGGTGAGGGACATGTGCGCCTTTCCTATGCCACTTCTCCCGATCAGATTCACGAGGCTTTCCGCCGAATGGAAGCTTTCTTCAGGGGAGAGCTGGCATGACCGGGATTTCAGATGCCAAGAGATTGGCCGGGGCGGAAAAGATCGTCAGGATCTGTGCCCGCGTGCAGGCCGGTGAGAAAGTGCTCGTCTTGACAGACACAGAGACCCTGGAAGTGGGGGAGTTGCTCGCCATTGCAGCCCTGGAGATCACAGACGACACGGTCCTCGCGGTGATAACGCCGCGGAGGGGCCATGGCGACGATCCGCCGGCCCATGTCGCTGCAGCCATGAGACAATCAGACGTAGTGATCATGCCCTTGAGGTTCTCGATGACCCACTCCTCTGCCACCAAGAAAGCACGCAACCATGGCGCCCGGGTACTGAGCATGGGAGACTTCAACGGGCGCATGCTCGAGCGGGGCGGCATTGAGGCTGATTTCCCCAAGCTGGAAAAGGTTGTACGCCGTGTAGCAGATGTACTGACCCAGGGCAGGATCGCCGAAGTGACCTGCCCGGGAGGCACGGAGATCCGCATGGATATCTCCGGGCGGAGGGGTTCTGCAGAGTCTTCTCTGGCTCATGATCCCGGCAGTATCGCGGCACCACCCGATGTCGAGGCCAATGTGAGTCCGGTCGAAGGGTCTGCAGAAGGAGTCCTCGTAGTTGACGGGAGTATCCCCCATCCTGCTCTGGGCGTTATCACAGATGTCATAACGATCCGGGTAAAGGCCGGAAGGATCACCGATATCCAAGGGAAGGCCCAGGCGCGCATCCTCCGCCACCTGCTCAGTGAGATGAAGGACCCCCACATTTACAATATCGCAGAGCTCGGTATCGGGCTCAACCCTCACTCCGGAATTTCCGGAAGTATGATGGAAGACGAGGGAGCCTACGGAACATTCCACATAGGTATCGGGGACAACAGGGCCTATGGAGGGACCGTCAGAGCCAAGAGTCACATCGACCTTGTAATAAAAAAGCCCACCATCGCCATCGACGGAGAGACCATCCAAAAGGAGGGAGATCTGATCTTTCCCATGGAATGACGGGGGAAAACCATGGACAGAGGCAAGAGAGCCTTAACAGGCATTCACTTCATGCTCGGCAACCTTGCCGTGGCGGAAGGGGCACCGGCCACAGGTCTCGAAGGTTGGATTCGCGCGGAGGGGTATGAGCAGGCAAGGGCCAAGAATGAAACTCTCGGCGGTTGTAGCCCCGGGGCCGGTAACATATCCGATCGCAGTTACTCCATTCCGCAGAAGCGGCAGGTGATCTTCGGGAGCCATCACCATTTGTGCTGGAAACCCCGGGCAGACCGGAGGTTTGAGTTGACAATGCTGCTTTTGCGACATAGAATAAAAATCAGTAAGCCTAAGTAAGAGGGGAGGATTGCTTCTTCTGATCAGCCCTTGCCTCCTACGGAATCCTCAGCCAGAAAATGCCTCAGGTGACAATGTCCGATTCTGTGCTTTGAGACGATCTTGAAGAACCTGCCCTTTCAGATAAACAGAAGAAAACATTCCTGTGCCTGCCAGGTGAAAGAGGAGACCGCTCTCCATGTGACAGGTGAAGGCACAGGAGGCGCAGGGGAAAGCCGGCCGGTTTCAGCCATGTCGGGGCTGCCAGCAAGAGGCGAAAGGAGGGGATAGGAAGAGTCGAGCCAAATTTTGGGACCGGTTCTCTATGAGAGTTCTCTTGTGTTTAATAATGTGATTCCGGGGTTAGATTTGCTGCTTTGCGTCTACCTCGACGGGCTCCGTTATTGGACAGGGAGAGAAAAATAAGGAGGATTAGATGCAGGGTAGCAAACTCTACGTAGGAAATCTCAATTATGCAATAACGAACGAGCAGTTGGAGACCTTGTTCTCTCGCTACGGTGAAGTCAGGCACGTCAACATAATCGAGTACAGGGGTTTCGGGTTTGTCGAGATGTCGAATTCATCCGAGGCTGAGAAGGCAAGAGAGGCACTCAACGGGACGGAGTTCGAGGGAAGGACTCTGAGAGTAGACGAGGCCCGACCACCGAGAAGCCGGCAGAGAAGAGACTACCGGAGATACTAGCAGCCGGCACTCACCGCCCCTTCCCCCTGACAGGTCGTGAGCAAGAAGGGGGTTGCTGCTCTAAGAAGAGACGGCCGGGGGCCGCTGCCTCGGTCACCCGGCCTCGCTTATTAGAAACCGGAGATAGATTCTTTTACCACGGGCCAACGGCCCAAGTGGAAACAGCACGGGCTGGATCCTTCTCTCCCAGCAGAAGGGAGAGAGCGTTCGGGTCGCGTCTCTATTCACAGTAACACATGAGATCGCATTTCTCCTTGGCCTCTTTCAGTTTCCTCAGAGCAGCGTTCTCAATCTGCCTGATCCGCTCTCTGCTGATGCCGAACTGACGACCAATCTCCTCAAGGGTATACTCCCTCTTCTCATCGATTCCAAAACGCATTCTCAGAATCTTGGCCTCCCTTGGACTCAGGAAAACCAAGGCTTTCCGAATCTCCATAGTGAGCTTGGTCTGTATGGTCATTTCTAAAGGCGAAGGCGCATTCTTGTCGGCAATGAAATCCCCAAATTCCCTTCCGCTGTCCCCCACCGGCGTTTGCAGCGAGACGGGTTCTCCCATGGCAACGCGGAAAGCCCTGTTCACCTTCTCCA
This sequence comes from Deltaproteobacteria bacterium, assembly GCA_019308905.1. Lineage (NCBI taxonomy): Bacteria > Pseudomonadati > Myxococcota > Myxococcia > Deltaproteobacteria bacterium. The sequence continues at coordinate 39,795 of JAFDHF010000012.1, read as the reverse complement.
CAGGCATGTTCGCCGCCTCGGCTATCTCCAACGCAGTCGGTTTTCTGCCCAACTGGTTGAAGAGAGTCCCAAAGGTTCTCACCACCTTTGTTTCATTCTCAATCGCGTGGACCGGAACCCGGATCGTTCTAGCCTGTTCCGCAATAGCCCTGGTGATCCCCTGCAAGATCCACCATGAGGCATAGGTGGCGAATCGGTACCCCTTGCGGTAGACGAACCGGTCCACCGCCTTCATCAGACCGATATTACCCTCCTGGATCAGATCAGGAAGGGAAAGCCCTCGATTCATGTACTTCTTGGCAATGTTGATGACAAGCCGCAGATTCGCACTTACAAAATGGTCCTTGGCCTCCTTGACCTGCTCTCGATTCTGCCGTACTGCCGCGAGGATGTTCTTCAGCTTCTGTCGAATGTTGACAGGCCAGAGCCCTGCTCCCTCCCGGTCCATGAGATCGACCCTTTGCCGTAGTGCATCCTCCAACTCCTCCAGGATTTCCTTCTTCACGGGTATCTGGTCGAGAAGTGCCTCGATAGTCATCTGATTCCGGGTCAGTTCCTCCATAGCCGAGGGGTCGTCTCTCCCCAGATCGTCCATTCCTCTCCCGAAACTCAGATTTTCACAGAAAAGGTCAAGGGCCCGGCTCGCAGTAGACAGAAAACGGTCTCTCAACTCAAGGCGATCATGGTCCGCTTCGGCCAGCGACTGCCGGTGGGTCTCCAGGATGTCTTCCGGACGTATCTCTCCCCTTGAAACCTCGTCAACAGCCCTGCTCATCCATTCTATACCCACAGGGCTCTGCAGCAGGAGGGCCTTTATCCTTTTCTCCCCCGTCTCGATTCTCTTGGCAAGCTCACACTCCTCCTCCCGAGTCAGGAGGGGCACATGCCCTACCTCCCGAAAATAGACAGCAGTGGAAGAAAAGGTGAAATCAGAAGAACCCTTGGACGGACTCGGCTCGTTATCTCCGTCATCCGGGTATTTCTCATCCCAGCCCTCTTCGGGCTCCTCCCGGTCAAACTCGAGTTCCTCCTCTTCAAACACCTCCAGGCTGTCAACCTGGCTAATCAATTGATGGGTATATGCTTTCATCTCACCCTTCACCGTCACATCGAGTCGAAAAAGACTCTTGGTTTAGAAAAAAACGCTCCGTGCGAGTCCTTCTCCAGGACCGACCTGTCTCCACGAGATCCCGGCCGGGTCGACCAGCCCTCGACCCCGCATCCGCCATTCCTCAAAATCCCTTCAAAAGGAAAACCCCGTCCCCGGTCGGCGTATCGCCTTCAACCACCACAAGAGCGCCAACCTGGATTTCCGCCGCAGGTTTACACCTGAATCCGTCCGCCCTATACCACCTCCACGGGAGATAGGTATGTTGAACCCGTTTCCCCGTTTCCCTTGGTACAGGCATAAACTCTATATGGAAGAGCCCATCGCCGACGGGTTTCCGACTTTTCCAGCGGCTTCTGTCTCGCCTCCACAAATGCGACAAAGAGCCGCTGCCAAGAAGAGACCCCGGGATCTCTCATCCCGGGGCCCAAAATACGCTATCCGGGCTCTGGCAACTCCGCTCACGCGGCTCGCCTCTTCACCCCCGATCTCCCGGGGATACGAAATTCTGTATCATCCGTTCGGTATAAATAAACTCCCCCTCTCTCGAGACCGGGCAAAGAGCCTTTCCCGGCTTTCTGAATCCGAGCGATCCAACCCTTTAAACTCAGACCTGTCCCTCCGAAGCCCTCTTGGCCAACAACGATCACCGGGATTTAACAAAAAGCCGCCCAAGCTTCAAAAGCCCCGCGGCTTTCTTTTTCCGGTTTCCCGTCCAGGGAGATCTACTAACTACAAACGCTGTATTAGTATATCCATTTATTCCCTATCTGTCAAGAACCGGAAAGATTCCGATTCCCTGGAGTTCGTCGACTTCTCTTTCACGGATTCTCACAAGTCGCTAACGCGGCAACCGTTCCCCTCGCCTATTCCACAACTTCACTCGGGGTGAGCGGCGTTCTCTCAACCTCGCCAAACTCCAGACAGACAGACTGCCGGACTCTTACTCCTCCTGGCCACGTAACCGGGACCCTTCAGGCACAAAACCAGGATTGACCGGTACCATCCCGATATGGTAAAGAAACACTCGGTCCGAAACCCACGTCTTGCGACCCCGAAAATCGGTCACCTCCACACATGGAGAAAGGGGAATGTACCTTTTTTTTCTTATTCTATTCTCGTATCTTCTCGGCTCCATTCCCGTGGGGCTCGTCCTGTCCAAGGCCTTTTCCAAACAGGACCCGCGGCAGGTGGGAAGCGGCAACATCGGAGCAACCAACGTCCTCCGCACAGCAGGGAGGGTTCTTGCTCTCCTTACTTTGACCGGAGACGCCCTCAAGGGTTTCATTCCTGTTTCCTTGGGTATGGCTTGGCATCTCTCCGAGGTCTGGATCAGCCTTGCCGCCTTGGCTGCATTCCTGGGGCACCTCTTTCCCGTCTTTCTCCGTTTCAAAGGTGGCAAAGGAGTGGCCACCGCCCTGGGTGTCTTCCTCGCCATCTGCCCCTTGGCCGTGGCAATCGACTTTTTTCTTTTCGCCGGAGTTCTTGTCACGGGAAGAATCGTTTCCGTCGGTTCCATGTCTGCCGCATCCCTGATGCCGGTTCTCCTGTGGATCTTTACCGGGTCACAGCCATATGTGGTCATGAGCACCTCGGTTGCCATCCTGATCGTTTACCGGCACAGAGCCAATATAGAGAGACTCCTCAAGGGCCGGGAAAATAGAATAGACCTGCGTCTCGGAAAGAAATCCTGAGCCCTTGTATGTTTCGGTTTTGACCTATGCCTCTCCATCTCGTTGTTGACGGCTACAATCTGATTCGCCGGTCTCCGTCGCTCAGTATTCTGGACAGGCAGGACCTCGAAAAGGGCAGAGAAGAGCTCATCCGGCGGCTTGCTTCCTACAAGCGGGCCAGGTCTCTTCCGATCACCGTGGTTTTTGACGGATGGGATCAGGGCACTCTATCCGGCTCCAGCAAGATGGAGAAGGGAATCAGGGTGATCTTCTCCCCGAGAGGTCGAAAAGCCGACCAAGTCATCATCCAAAGGGCCAGAGAGATGGGCGAGAAGGCGATAGTCGTAACCTCGGACAGAGGAATCCGAGCAGAGGTGGAACGTTGCCATGCCACGGTTATAGGGTCCGAAGAGTTCGAAATCAAGATGGAGATGGCCTTCCATATGGACCTAGAGGAAGCCGAGCCTCCCTTCCCTCACGTTCCCCCTGAACCGAGAGGAACCCGCAAAAAGGGCCCTTCGAGGCGACTCCCAAGGCACATGAGAAGGCTGAAACGACGGACCAACCGCCTTTAGGCTCCCAAGGCCGACTAGATTCGATCCAACCACTCCTCGTATTTTTTCTCTCTTCCCCTCACCACGTCGAAGAACAGTCCCTGAAGCCTGCGTGTTACAGGCCCCGATACCCCGGTCCCTATCGTGCGATCATCCAATTCCCGGATAGGCGTTATCTCCGCTGCAGTTCCCGTGAAAAAGGCCTCTTCCGCCGTATATAGTTCGTCTCTTGTAAATCTCTTCTCACTGACCTCCATGCCGATGTCATTGGCCAATCGTATGACAGAATTCCGGGTGATTCCTGCCAGCACCGAGGTGAGAGGTGTCGTCTTCAGCTGTCCGTCCTTGACGAAAAAGACGTTTTCTCCACTTCCCTCGGACACGTATCCCTCGGTGTCCAGCATGATGGCTTCGTCGTACCCGGCCCTGACCACCTCGGTCTTTGCAAGGACCGAATTGACGTAGTTGCCACAAATCTTGGCCTTCGTCATCATGACGTTGACGTGATGCCGCGTGAAAGACGATGTCTTGACACGGATTCCCCGGTTCAACGCCTCCTTGCCCAGATAGGCTCCCCACGGCCATGTAATAATGCTCACCCTGATGGGGTTATCCCCCGGATGGACTCCCATAACCCCTTCCCCGATAAAGACAATCGGCCGGATATAGCCCTCGGCCAGCGCGTTCGCCCGGAGGGTCTCTTTGCAGGCCTCGACTATCGCCTCCCTCGAAAAGGGAATCGATATTCCAGCAATAAGGGCGGAGTCGAAGAGGCGATCAACGTGGTCCTTGAGTCTGAAAACAGCCGAAGAACCGTCGTGGCACCGGTAGCAACGAATCCCCTCGAAGACACCCAGACCGTAATGAAAGGTGTGAGTGAGAATGTGAACCCGGGCTTCATCCCAGTTGATGAGCTCTCCGTCCATCCATATCTTTTCCATCTTCTCGACCATGCAGATTCCTCCCGGACCCAGAGGGTCACAAAATCATCGGTTCCTGTTGCAAACGAGCCTCCCAGCCCTTCCACTTCATCCGATTCGCCGGGGGTCTTCGATCCCACACCGAGAGAGCCCCCTCCGGGCCGAGGTTAGTCTTCTTCCCCCCACAACCGCCTTTCGTAAAGAGATGCTCTCCGCAACCGGGCTATATCCCCTTCAAGCCTCGGAATCTTCTTCTCGGATACCTCCCGACCTTTTGAATGAAAAGAAAGATGACCGTGAAGAGAATGACCGTTCCGCACGCGGATATTCCGGCAGAAGCGGCCACGCCCGAGTAGAACCGGTCATCTTTGAGAAAGTAATCCATGGCCAGAAAAATCCCCTTGGAGATGCCTGCAAGCGTGGCGATCGAAATCCCCACAGTGAGAAGCAGCCAGATCGCCACATCCCTCAGATAGACCGACCAACGCCTGTACGGCTCCCGCCTTGTCAAGGCTCAAACCCTTTCCGGCATCTGCCATGACAGGAAAGAATCGATTCCCTCAAAGACAAACCAATCTAATACCCCCCGTGGAAAAATCAACATACCCCTCCCTCTGAGCTCCGTTATTTTCCGGAGCACGTATGCCCAGATGCCTTGATTTCTAAGGGTATCTCTCGATTCTCGAGAGGAACTCCCGGCGCCTTCCCCGGCTGAAAAACACGGCGTCTTCACCATTAGCGGGGAGGATCTGCTCGCAGCTGATACCTGTGAGGTCTTGACAGGGTTTCCGTCTCATCCGTCTTGCACCAGCCCCAAAGGCAATCCCTATCCGGCAATAAGTCTCAAGTGTTCCGGGAGAAGAGACCATTTCAGCTCTCCCGGCTCTCCCCGCGGAAAGTCAACATCGATCCGGCAGAGACCGCCCATCTCAAAATGTATGAATACTCTGGGACCCTCGGTCAACAGCTCCGAGGCGATCTCTCCCAGGGAAGGAAGATGACCCGCCAGGAGGACTCTCGTCTTGTCCTCATAGGCCTTGAGAAAACCGATCGCTTCCACAGGCAGTGCGGTTGGATTCAACGTCTCCGTGACCTTGATCCCATCGAGAGGATAATTCAACGTACCTGCCGTAAGCCGGGCAGTCTGCAGGGCCCGTTTCTTCGGACTCGAAACGACGAGGTCGAACAGGATCCCCATTTTCACCAAAGCCCGAGCGCTGGTCAAGATCTGGTCCTCTCCCTCAGGAGTCAGGCTCCGTTCCGGATCTGCTTCCTCGGAGAAAGCCTGGCCGTGTTGCATGAGATAGATCTCCATTCCGATCACCTCCTCGCACCCGGATCCGCCCCCTTTTCTTTCTTCCCCGATCGTGAGGCACGCTCGGCTGTCACCGAGAAGACAATCAACTCCAGCCTGTAAGGGCTAGGGGCTCCCGGTCCCCTGACCGGATCCGCTCTCTCCGACCACTTCCACGATGTATCTCTTGCCCTTGCCGGCCCCAGCCACGATTGTCCTCACTGCATTGATATTCTTGCCCTTTTTCCCTATGAGTTTCCCTACGTCCTGTCTGGACACCTTGATCTGCAAGAGCGTCATGTTCGTCCCTTCAGTCTCCACCACTCTCACGTCTTCTGGAGAGTCTACAAGCGCCTGGACCAATTTCTCCACCAGCTCTTTTATCTGCATGACGCCTCCCTGTCACGTAGAAGCACGCGTATATCGGTGCAGAGAACTATTCGCCCAGGGCTGCGAAGCCTGCAAGAAATCTGTCGCCGCCCGTCCTTCCCTCGTAATCCCTTTTCCCATTCCCGCCTTCAAGAGTCCCCCTACTTCACCGTAACGCAGGTACAGGGAGCCAGCTGGCAAACCTTGTGGGAAACGCTGCCGAGCAGAAGGTTCTCAACAGCCCCTGCACCGCGGCTGCCCATGACGATCATATCGATCCCGTTCCTCCCGGCAAAATCGACTATCATCCTTTCCGGAGCGCCGAGAAGCAAGGTGGATTGGAAATTCCTGACCCCCCTCTTCTCGACCTGCCGCACGGCCTGCTCAAGGAATTCCTCTGCAAGAGCCCGGCGCTTTTCCTCGATCTCTTCCCCGACTTCCGCCTGTTCTGTCATAAGGGGCAACGGGGAGAGCACATGGACCAGATAAACCACTGCCCTGTATTTCAGAGCCAGGCTCAACGCATGATCAAGGGCCCTCTGTGCATGCTCCGAGCCGTCTATTGCAACCAAGATCTTACCTATCCTCACGTTCGTTCCTCCCGCAAAATCCATCCTACCGGAAGCTCCCGGGTCAAAGATCGCTCTTCGCTTGTCAAGACTTTCTCAAGTCATTAAAACAAATCCTGTTGGGAAGTCAAGGTATTTGTGAGCCCCAGGCAGTGAGGCCTCCAGGCCCGCATCTCTCCCCTTCGTGCAGGAATCAGCCGGAAAGCAAAAAAGGCCGGTACACCCTTACCGACCCTCACTGGGTGATTCCCGACCTCTTCGATGCCTGAGGCCGGGATCGAACCGGCACGGGGACAGGCCCCAAGGGATTTTAAGTCCCTTGCGTCTACCAGTTCCGCCACTCAGGCCCTTCATTAGTAGAAGGCTTCAAACGACAATATTAGCCACCTCGACGCCTCGCTGTCAACAGCCTGCCAATCTCGCCTTACTCTTCCAGGAGGCCTAGGGCCAAGAAAAACCGGAGATTTTTTTTGTTGATTTTTTCAATTGGATTGCTACAATAGAACTGTTCGAAAAACGAGAACAAAGGCAGGAATGCACATGGCTGAGAGAAGAAGATACCACAGAATTGAGGCCTATCACCCTGTTCTCTACTACAGCGACGTCTATCCCAGGCCAAAGGTCGGATCCACCCTCGACCTGAGTCTGGGCGGGGCGAGGATTGAAACCCGTTCGGCCCTGATGAAGTCAGAGGGGCTCGAAATCTCCATCGCCATACAGCCCGAGGTCATCAAATGCAGGGGAAGGGTTATCTATGTCCTCGATTCCGACGGTGAGAGGTCACGAGCCGGAGTCCGCTTTGAAGGTCTGTCCTCGGAAGACAGCCTATCTCTCGGGCAGTACCTGTCTTCAATCATGGAACACCGGGTTTGAGCAAATTCCTCTTTTCCGGAAAGCCCTTGCCTGATGGGCTGCCCCGGTGTCAAACCTTTTCCTCTAGGATAAACTGAAGAACCGTCTCCCCGATTTGAATCTTGTCTCCGTGGTGGAGAATCTCCCGTGTAATCGCGTTCCCGTTGAGAAGGGTCCCGTTTGTGCTGTTCAGGTCTTCCACGATGAAGTCGTCGTCTCTTCGCTCTATGCGGGCGTGTCTCCGTGAAGTCGCCGTATCTCTAATGGCGATGTGATTTTCTCTGGTTCGGCCGATCAGCGTTGTCTGGGAATAGCACTGGTATTCCTTGCCTGCGTTCTTGCCGGCGATGATAACCAGTTTCCCAACCCGACGCTTCCTGGGCCCCTTTCTGGATATACGGTCTCTGCGGCCGGGGATGGGGTGGGTGCGGGTGTCATCGATATTGGCGGGTCTTTGGACTCTCTTCATGATCTCTCCCCTTCCCTGGAGACCTCGACCTCCCGAATACCGCCTATGCAAAAAAGAGACCACCGGTCATGGGAGGCAGATTGTGAAACAAGCCGCCCGAACCGAACAGATCCGCCTCCGTCTTGATAAGTCTATTCTACTGTGCTAAACTGATTTCTGGACTTGGGGCTGTAGCTCAGCTGGGAGAGCGTATGACTGGCAGTCATAAGGTCGTGGGTTCGATCCCCATCAGCTCCACCATAGATTATGCCGGAGGGCAGCGGGTGAACTCCGCTGCCCTCCGGCTAAGACAATTCCCTGCCCCCGTTGTCCTGCACACCCTCCACTCGCCTTCACCCGGTTGCCCGTGTCTTGCGCGGAGAGCTTCACTTGAGGGCCCTTACCCCTGGAGGAACCTCAGCAGATCAACTCGATCCGTCTGGCTGGGAAAGAGATGTTTGCCCGTCCACGGGAAGAAATCCTGATATCATACTTCAGCCCGCAACTGCACTGGCCAAGAAACTCCTTGCAATAGGCAATCATTGCTTTGATCGTACCCACGCTTCCTATTGCCTCTCCACAGTTCGGGCACATGATCTGTCCCTGCCGGATGATCAATCCCTCTTGGTCGGAACCGGATAGATCGAAAGGGTCCTTCTCGACTTGGCCCAAGGCCAGCCTGTCTCTCTCTGCGATCTCGCTGATCGAAATGCCCAGTTCGAAATCCACGCACCCATCCCGGACCACGTAGACGACCTCTCCCCGACAGCTGATCAGGCGGTCGGCCAGGGCAACGTCAATATCGAGTCTCTCTCCCTGATCGACCGGGAAAGGGCTCTGAAGTCTCATTCCCCCCATACTGACATCGATCGACCTGGAGGGCTTTTCGTCATATGGCCTACCCCTCTCATCGAGCCGCGTGTAGATGGCCGGGTAGACCATTCTCCGCCTAACCGAATTCCTCCGTTCCTGATACCCGACTCCCCTCTCCATAGACTCCCCTCTTCGATCTTCCCACATGCATGGCAGCGGCCCCTTACGGGGTATTCTCAATCTAACAGGTTCGGAGGGATTGTCAAGGGAAAAAGACTCGAACAGCGGGACTCGGAATAGACATGGTATCCCCCTGGTGAGGGTTGAGGTGATGGGGAGGTTTGGTTATGGGGAGGTAAGGAGGAAACGGAATGGAACTCAAGTAAGTGCACTTACAAAACAAAGGGAGAACAAGACTCAACGCGAGACTTGCCCTCCCTGATTCCTTGGTCATAGGGGAGAGGTGCCGCCCTCGCAGTCCTGGTTCTCGCCGAATATCACCCTGAAAAAGGCTCTTTTGTGGTGGATGATCTCATAAAACAGGCAGATTTCTCTTCCATCCGGGGTTCCGTCCCCGTCGGTATCCCAGACTTCCGGGTCAAAGTAGATGAATCCCAGGGAATCGTTGAGTCCTTCCTCGAACGAATCGGTCAGACCGTCCCCGTCAGTATCCGTGGAGGGTTTTCCGGCGGGGTTGACCCCGCTCACAGGTGTCAAACCCAGCGAACCTTCAAAATAGTCTCCTTCCGAGAATTCCCCCTCCCCCGGTGGGAGAGGGCATTCTGATACCCCTGAAAAGCCCGGGCCGCTCCCGAGAAAATACGAACCGAGGGGGGCGTCATCGAGGTCGATTTCAATCCCTACAGGTTCCAATCTTTCAGGGGGGATGAGATCTTCACCGGAAGCAAACCCTGCAGCAACAAATGCAAGTACACACAAAACAAGGAGCACTCTCTTCATTTTCAATACCTCCTCAGCATGGATTCTCAGAGACCCTCAGCAAGACGGATACCAGAATATTCCAAATCGTAACATGCTCTGATCGTAACAGAATCCCTTTCTCAGAGGTGATTTGCCCCCTCCCGGTACTTACAAAAACGGACGCTCTGTTACACGGCTGAAACCGCTCTGCACCCCATATCTGTCCCGGGGTGAGTAAAATCCCTTCAGGGAGCCAGGAAAGGTTTCTTGGCCCGAGTCATTTTTGTTGTCGCCAGAGCCATACCCTTGACTTCTATTCCTGTTTCGTTTTAATGAAACAAGACGCTCTTTGGCGGCCGCCGCTCAATCCCAGGGGAAAAGGCCGGCGGGAGTTCACCCGGAGGTGACCAGTGAAACGCTCGGGTTTTTCCAGTCTTCGTGTCCGTTTGATCCTCCTGGTTCTCATTGCCGTCATCCCGGCGTGGGTGGCAATGCTTTACGGAGCCTTGGGAGAAAGAAGACTTGCCATTGCCGAGTTTCAGAGTGACGTACGCCGGCTGGCCAACCTCGCCGCCAGGGACGAAGAACAGTGGATCGAGGGAAGCCGCCAGACCCTGATAGCCCTGGGTCGGTTCGTGTACCTCCACCTGGGAGACCGCCCGGCATGCAATGGCTTCTTTGCCAGCCTTCTGAAACGCTATCGCCATTACGTCAACTTCGGGGCAATCAATTCCGATGGAGAGATACTCTGCAGCGCCCTGCCCCTCGACCATCCCGTCAAGGTGGCCGACCGGTCCTGGTTTAGGCGTGCCGTCGAAACACACCAGTTCACCCTCGGGGGATATCAGATCGAGCCTGTCGCCGGGGAGCCGGTGCTCATTGCCGCGTACCCTGTTCTCTGTCCCGGGGGGCGGATAGTCGCCGTGGTCTTTGCGGCCCTTGATCTCAAGTGGCTCAACCGATTCGAGTTCGATGTGGAGGAGCAACTGCCCAGAGGAACGAGCCTGGTCCAGATCGATCACACGGGGGTCATACTGGCCAGGCACCCCGATTCAGAGAACGGGCCCGGGCAAAGACTGGACGAGGGGGAGATCGTCAAGGCCGTTCTGGAAAAGCAGAGGGGGCTTGTCGAGGTTTCCGCCCCGGACGGCACCACCTGGTTGCACGCCTTCGCTCCTGTCCGCCCTTCCCTCAAGGGCAGAGAAGTATACCTGATTCTCAGTATCCGTAAGGAGGCGGCCTTTGCCGCCGCCAACAGAGTCCTGAGAGGAAACCTGGCAGCTCTGGGAATCGTCGTGTTTCTGGCCCTCGTGGGGGTCTGGTTTGGAGGGGACCTGCTTATTCTGCGCCGCTTGAGAACCCTGGTCGATGCGACTCGAAAACTCGCCGCAGGCCACCTCGACGCCCGCAGCGGTGTGGCCCACGGGCGGGGCGAACTCAACCAGTTGGCCCTCGCTTTCGACGAAATGGCCTCGGCCCTCCAGAAGCGGGAGGTTGAAGGCCGCCGCGTCCAGGAGCAGCTCGAAAAGTCACGGGAGCAGTTGCGCGAGCTGTCAAACCACCTCCAGGCAGCCACCGAGGAGGAGAGGACCCGCATCTCCCGGGAGATTCACGACGACTTGGGCCAGGTCCTTACGGCTCTCAAGATGGACGTGTCTTGGCTGAAAAAGAGGGTGCCCAGGAACCAGAGACCGGTACTGGAAAAGCTCGAATCCATGTCATCCCTCATCGACAAGACCACCAAAAGGGTGCAGAGGCTTTCGGCCGAGCTGCGGCCGGGAATTCTGGACGACTTCGGTCTACCTGCTGCAATCGAATGGCAGGCTGGAGAGTTCCAGGAGCGGACAGGGATAAGATGCAAAGTCAATGTCGACGGTGAGAAAACGAACCTGAACAGGGAACAATCGACAGCCGTCTTCCGTGTCTTTCAGGAGAGTCTGACAAACGTCTTTCGCCACGCAAGGGCAACCGAGGTCGAAGTTACCCTGAGACAGGAAGACAACAGGCTGATTCTGGACGTCAAAGACAACGGCAAGGGGATCACCGAAGAGGAGGTCACGGCTCCGGGCTCATTCGGGTTTATCGGGATGCGGGAACGGGTCCATCCATGGGGCGGGAAGGTGAAGATCACCGGCGCCAGGGGAGAAGGAACCAGAGTCACGGTGACGATGCCCTTCGACGAGGAGACGGATCACCATGATACGAGTCATCATAGCCGATGATCATCCCATCGTCCGTACGGGACTGAAGCAGATCATTGCAGATGCTCCTGACATGACAGTCACCGATGAGGCGAACGACGGCCATGAGACACTCCGTAAGATAAGAGAGAAGGAGTTCGACGTCGTCATCCTGGACATTACCATGCCCGGCATGGGCGGCCTCGACGTGTTGAAACAGATAAGAATCGAAAAGCCAAAAATGCCGGTTGTTGTCTTGAGCTACCATCCTGAAGAACAATATGCGATCCGGGTACTGAGGGCAGGGGCGTCGGGTTACTTGACAAAGGGCAGCAGCACAGACCAGGTCCTCGATGCGATCAGGAAAGTCTTCCGGGGCGGGAAGTACATCACCCCTTCCCTCGCCGAAAGGCTCGCAGGGGAATTGGAAGAAGGGGTGGAAAAGCCGCCCCACGAGGGTCTCTCCGACCGGGAGTTCCAGGTTCTGTGCCTTATCGCTTCGGGGAAAAGGGTGAGGAAGATCGCAGAGGAACTCTCCCTCAGTACAAAAACCATCAGTACATACCGGTCGCGGATTCTCGAGAAGATGAAGATGAAAAGCAACGCGGAACTGACCCACTACGCCATAAAGAACCGCCTCGTCGACTGAGAAGACGGACAGCACCCCGGGTGGCGGTCCGATACCCTCCCCGCCGTGTAGGCAAAAGACCCACAAAAAAATCAGTCAAAGACTTATTCCCCAGCAGGGTCTCATTCTGTATTCACTCTGTAGGAGGAGGCTCGTGGAAGACAACACAGGAGAGGAGGTACGTTATGGCTGAGATATTCCATGGTCTATCCAGGCGGGACTTCTTGAAGTTTTGTGCCGGGACGGCTGCAGCATTGGGCCTTTCGGAGATCTTTACCGCCGACAAAATCGCCCAAGCCTTGCAGGCTGCTGCTGGGAAGCCCCCCGTGATCTGGCTGGAGGGGCAGGATTGTGCGGGATGCACCATCTCTCTCATCAGCATAGAGAACCCTTCACCGGCCAGCTTGATCCTCGACAAGATATCGATCAGGTATCATGAGACGATCATGGCGGCATCGGGCCGTATCGCAGAAGAGGCCCGCGAGGAGGCGATCAGGCAGGGAGGCTACCTGCTCGTCGTGGAGGGCTCCATCCCGGGTGCGGACGACCGCTTCTGCATGGTCGGCGGGCGCCCCTTCCGAGAGATCGTCAAGGAGACCGCGGACAGGGCCGCAGCCATCGTCGCCGTCGGAGCCTGTGCGGCCTTCGGGGGCATCCCGAAAGGAACCCCCACAAAGGGACTTCCGGTAAGCAAGATCCTCCCGGGCAAGACGGTCATCAACCTCTCCACGTGTCCTGTCCACATGGACCATCTCATGGGCACCATCGTCTACTTCCTGGTAACCCACAAGGCGCCACCCCTGGACAAGCTGGGGCGGCCCTTGATGTACTTCGGTACGTCGGTTCACGACAACTGCCGGCGCCGTGCTCATTTTGACGAGGAGGAGTTCCTGACGGATTGGAACGACCCGAAGCAGAAAGAGTGGTGTCTCCTCGAGAAGGGCTGCAAGGGGCCTGAGACTTACTCGGACTGCCCTATCCGGAGGTGGAACAACGGGATCAGCTTCTGCATCGATGCAGGAGCTCCCTGCCAGGGATGCTCGGAGCCTGAATTCTACGTTGAGCAGAGCCCCCTCTATGCCATGGGGCCTGTCACCGACAGGATTCTGGCAAAGAAGGCAGCAGGCCTGATACCCAGAAAGGATAATGCATAGAAGAAAAGAGGAGGGCGAGATCCATGGCAAAACGAATCACCATCGATCCGATGACGAGAATAGAGGGGCACCTCAAGATCGAGGTGGAGATCGAAAACGGGAAGGTCAAGAACGCCTGGAGCAGCGGCACAATGGCCAGGGGATTCGAGGCCCTTCTTTTGGGGAAAGACCCGCGGGACGCCAGCTACGTGACCAGCCGGTTTTGCGGGGTCTGCTTCAGCGTCCACCAGATGGCTTCGGCCCGCGCCCTCGATGCGGCCTTCGGCGCCCGCGTTCCCTGGGGAGGAACTCTTCTCAGAAATCTCGTCATGGGTGCCGAGTACATATACGATCATCTGGTCCATTTCTACCAGCTCAGTGCCCTGGACTATATCGACATCATGGCCGTTGCCGACTACAAGGGGAAGGATCCTGAACTGAACAAGGTCAAGGACAAGGTGGTCGGCCTGGTCAAGAGGGGTGATACCTTTCCCCTTACCCCCCGGTACAAACCCGACGAGTTCTGTGTCAACGACCCGGACGTGGTCATAAGTGCGGTAAAACACTACCTGGACGCCTTGAACATGCAGATCAAGGCAAAAAACATGGGAGTGATCTTCGGAGGAAGGGCTCCCCATTACCAGAGCATCGTCGTTGGGGGGTTCACACAGCTGCCCGACATCAACCAGGTCGCCCGGTTTCGTTCCATGCTGGACGAAGTGGCTGCCTTTGTCGAGGAGGTCTATATCCCTGATGTCGTGGCCTTCGGGACCGGCCCGCTCCTTCCCCTGGCAAGAGCGGGAGTAGGCGGGGGCCACCGGAACTACCTCTCCTACGGGGCTTTCGAACTCAACGAGTCGGGCGACAAGCTCGTGTTCAAACCAGGTGCGATCTTCGGACTTGTCGGAACCAAGCCTCAGAGGGTCGAACCTTTCAAGCCCGAAAAGATAACCGAATCGGTGCGGTACAGTTGGTACAAGAAAGAGACGCCGAAACACCCCTACGAGGGATCCCAGGTTTTTGATCTTCAACGGCCGGAGGCATACTCCTTTGTCAAGGCCCCGAGATACGAGAATGTCCCCATGGAGGTCGGCCCCCTTGCACGGGGACTGGTGGACGGGGATCCGACCCTCTTGAGCCTTATCAACAACCACGGGGTTAGACCGGGAGCGGTGGCCCGCCACGCGGCCCGGGCGATCGAAACCAAGAAGGTCGTCGAGGCCATGTACCAGTGGTGCGACGAACTGACCAGGATCATGACCAAACCCGGCTTCAGGATCCACGACACCGATCACTGGGATCCCCCCGCCGAGTCGGAAGGGGCAGGCTTCTTCGAACCTCCGCGCGGTGCCCTCGGTCATTGGATTCGGATAAAGAACCACAAAATAGCCAATTACCAGGCCGTGGTTCCCTCGACATGGAACGCCTCGCCCAGGGACGAGCGGGGAGTGCGAGGCCAGTACGAGGAGTCTCTCATCGGCGTGCCGGTGCCCGACCCCGAAAACCCGATCAACGTGGTCAGGGTCATCCGTTCTTTCGATCCCTGTCTGGCCTGTGCCGTTCATCTCATCGACCCCAAGACAAACGAGATACGGAGGTTCATGGTCGAGTGATGCTACAGGGGAGGAGGGAGGAAGTTCCGGACAGGGGAAGGAAGAAGATCCTGATCCTCGGGGTGGGCAACCTGCTGCTGAGCGACGAAGGGGTGGGGGTCCACGTGGCCGAGAGGATGATGGAAATGGAACTTCCTCCCGGGGTCGAAGTCATGGAAGGGGGGACAGACGGGTTCGGTCTGATGCATGTAATCCTGGAGGCTGACCGACTCATCCTCGTCGACGCAGTAAAAGGAGGGGGACCGCCCGGTTCCGTCTACCGGTTCGACGTGGAAGACTGTCCGACTGCTCCGGACGTCTTCAAGACTTCTGTCCATCAGATCTCCATACTGGAGGTCATCCATCTTTCCGGACTGATCGGCTCCACCCCCCAGACCACCATCATCGGTGTGGAGCCCAAATCCACGAGCATGGGAATGGAGCTCTCCCCCGAGGTCGAAGCAGAGATCCCAAAGGTTATCAGGACCGTTCAAGAGGTGGTCGCCGCCTCCCTTGATCATTTCCCAGAAAACAGGGTAGTATCGGCATAGAAAGACCCGCGCAGTGCGGAATCGACGCCCGCGAGGCCGGTTGCGCCTGTTTTCCCATTAATTCGTCCAGCAACATCGCCTCCAAAGAGATATG
This sequence comes from Deltaproteobacteria bacterium, assembly GCA_019308905.1. NCBI lineage: Bacteria > Pseudomonadati > Myxococcota > Myxococcia > Deltaproteobacteria bacterium. The sequence continues at coordinate 24,096 of JAFDHF010000012.1, read as the reverse complement.
CACGAGTTCTCGATCGCCCAGAGCATTGTCCAGATCCTCCAGGACCAGATGAGAATCCACGGACTCTCGAAGATCGAGACGGTCAGGCTGAGGATCGGCGCAATGAGGAGTGTGCAGACCGACTCTCTGAGTTTCAGCTTCGACGTACTGACAGCCGGATCGCCCCTGGAAGGAGCGCGACTCCAGATAGAAGAGGTCCCCATGGGAGGCAGGTGTACCGAGTGCGGAAAGCGGTTCACCTTGAACAACTGGACGGACGACTGCCCCTTCTGCGGAGCCGCCCTGATCGAGATTGTCTCCGGCAAGGAGTTGGATATCGTTGCCGTAGAAGGGGATTAACCGTATGATTCTCTCAAGAAAGAGGAATGTTCTATGAAGATACCCCTTGTCCAAAAGGTGCTTGAAGCAAACCAGCGGATCGCAGACGAGAACAGGCGCCTCTTCGAGGAGGCGGGAGTTCTCGCCATCAACCTCCTGAGCGGGCCCGGAGCGGGAAAGACGAGCCTCCTCGAAAAGACCATCGATGGGTTGAAAGATCGATACCGCTTCGGAGTCATCGAAGGGGACATACAATCGACCCGGGACGCCGAAAAGATCGCCTCCACCGGGGTGCCGGTGGTGCAGATCAACACCGGGGGCGCGTGTCACCTCGACGGCAACATGATCCGGGAGGCTCTCGAACAGCTCGACCTCGGCTCCCTCGACATTCTCGTGGTGGAGAACGTGGGAAACCTGGTGTGCCCCGCCGAATTCGATGTGGGCGAGGACTTCAAGGTGATGCTTCTCAGCCTGCCTGAGGGGGATGACAAACCGCTCAAGTACCCCCTCATCTTCCACGAATCGAGTCTGCTCCTCATCAACAAGATCGATCTGTTGCCCCACCTGGAATGCGACGTCGAGAAGATCCGGAACGAGTCCCTCAAGCTCAATCCCCGCCTCGGGATTCTCGAGATCTCCTGCAAGACCGGGGAAGGGCTCCAACCCTGGTTCGATTGGCTGACGAGCAGGGTGAAAAAGAGATGATCCAGAGGGCAAAGGCGACCATCGACGGCATCGTCCAGGGTGTTGGCTTCCGCCCTTTCATCTACCACCTTGCCCAGAAGAAGAGGCTGGGGGGATACATCGCGAACACGAGCTCCGGGGTGGACATAGAGGTGGAGGGAGAACCCGGAAGGATCGAGAGCTTCTTCCAGGAGATCCGAACCAGGAAGCCTCCTCTGGCCAGGATCATCCGCATGGAGTGGCGGTATCTCCCCCCTCTGAGTTATCGGGACTTTGTCATTCGAAAGAGTCGGACCGAGGCCGAACGGTCGGTTCTCGTCTCACCTGACGTGAGCGTCTGCGACGACTGCCTGCGGGAGATGAACGATCCCCTTGACAGGCGATATCGCTACCCCTTTATCAACTGCACGAACTGCGGCCCCCGTTACACCATCATCAAGGATGTTCCCTATGACCGGGAAAAGACGTGCATGGCATCCTTCTCCATGTGTGAGAGGTGCCGGAAGGAGTACGAGGATCCTCTTGACAGGAGGTTTCATGCCCAACCCATAGCATGCCGGGAGTGCGGGCCCGGTCTTCTCCTCTGCGATAGTTCGGGCCGGCCCGTTGAAGGGGCCGAAGCGGTCTCGGAGGTGGTCCGTCTGCTCAAATCCGGCAAGATAGTCGCCATCAAGGGTCTCGGGGGATTTCATCTGGCTGTCGACGCAACCAATGAAAGGGCGGTGGAACGCCTGAGGCAGCAAAAACACCGCGAGGAGAAACCCCTGGCCCTGGCTTCCCCCAACCTCGAGCGGGTCCTCGAGTACGCCCACGTGAGTGACCTTGAAGCCGAGGTCCTGAAGTCGCCGGAGCGCCCCATAGTGCTCCTCAGGAAGAAGACTCCCAACCCTATCGCCTCGCAGGTCGCCCCCCGGAACCGCTGTTTCGGTGTGATGCTTCCATACACCCCCCTTCACTACCTCATACTCCAGGAGGGTTTTCTCGCACTGGTTCTGACAAGCGGCAACATGAGCGAAGAGCCGATCGCCATAGACAACGGCGAGGCCTTCGCCCGTCTGGGCGATATTGCAGACTATTTTCTGGTTCACAACCGGGACATCCACGTGCGGAACGACGATTCGGTGGTCAGGGTCGTCGGGGAAAAAGTGAGGATCATACGCCGGTCCAGGGGCTATGTACCCCTGCCCGTTCCCCTGGATCGGACCATCAGGCCCACCCTCGGCTGCGGGCCGTTTCTGGCCAACACCGTCTGTCTCGGCAAGGGAGACAGGGCCTTTCTCAGCCAGCATCTCGGAGATCTGGAAAACCTCGAGACCTTCGAATCCTTCCAGAGTACCATCGAACACATCAAGGGGCTTTTCAAGATCGATCCCGAAGTGGTGGCCTACGACCTCCATCCAGACTATCTGAGCACCCGCTATGGGATGAGCCGGGGAGTCTCCCAAAAGGTGGGGGTCCAACACCACCATGCCCATATCGCCAGTTGCATGGCAGAGAACGGAATTTCGGGTGATGTGATCGGTCTTGCCCTGGACGGAACCGGGTACGGGACCGACGGCACGGTCTGGGGGGGAGAAATCCTTGTGGCCGATTTTCATAGGTTCGAGCGAATCGGCCACCTCGAGAAGATCTCCCTTCCCGGGGGCGACGCCGCCGTTCACGAGCCCTGGCGTATGGCCCTCGCCTATCTGCAACAGGCATTTGGAGAGGGCCTCTTCGATCTGCCCATAGAGTTTGTCAGGCGCCTCGATCCGGATCGGGCGCGCACGATTCTCCTCATGATCGAAAGAGGAGTCAATACTCCCCAAACCTCATCCTGCGGCAGGCTCTTCGACGGGGTGGCCGCCCTGTTGGGCTTGAGGCAGAGAGTCTCCTACAGGGGACAGGCTGCCGTTGAACTCGAAGCGCAGATGGGCGACGACGGGGGCTGCTACCCGGTGGAGGTGAGGGAGAAGAGGCATGGGCTGACGGTTCCCCAGGTCCCAATTATTCGGGCCGTGGTTTCGGATCTGCTCGACGGCATCGATCCGAGAATCATCAGCCGGAGGTTCCACAACACCCTGGTCCAGGTCCTTGCCGACACCTGCATCCTGGTTCGAGAAAGCCGCGGGCTGAACCGGGTCGCCCTCAGCGGCGGTGTTTTTCAAAACGCCTTTCTCCTCGAGGGGCTCGAGAGGATTCTCCTGGACCTGGGTTTTGAAGTCTACACCCACAGCCTTGTGCCTGCCAACGACGGCGGAATCTCCCTGGGCCAGGTCATGGTGGCAAACGCGGTGCTGGACGGGCTACAATAGAAACGGAGTGAATTCCATGTGTCTTGGTATTCCCATGCAAATCCGCAGAATCGATGGGAACGTGGCAGAGGCGGCCCTCAGCGGGACCACACGCCCCGTGTATCTGGATATTCTCGGTGAGGAGGTCCGGGTCGGCGACTACGTGATCGTACACGCGGGGTTCGCGATCCACAAGATAGACGAGAGAGAGGCCGGAGAGACCCTTGACCTTTTCAGGGAAGCCGGGATTCTCGATCTCGACTCCGGGACCGACCATGGAGTACATTGACAGGTACAGGGACCCCGAGAGCATTGAGCGCCTGGTTGCGCAGATCAGAGCGATCTCCCGCAAGCAGGCCAAGCTGATGGAGGTGTGCGGCACCCACACCGTAACAATCGGTCGAAACGGCATCAGAGAGATTCTGCCGCGCCACATCAGCCTTATTTCCGGACCCGGCTGCCCGGTCTGTGTCACTCCCGTCGAAGCGATCGACCGGGCTGTCGCCCTGGCACAGAAACAGGACGTGACCATAGCCACCTTCGGCGATCTGATCCGGGTGCCCGGATCGGAGACCACTCTGCTTAGACAACGGGGCGAGGGTGCCGACATAAGGATCGTCTATTCCGCCTATGACGCCTTGCACCTGGCCCAGGAGGACGGGGGGCGCCAGGTGGTCTTTCTCGGCATCGGATTCGAGACTACCGCCCCTACCGTGGCGGCGGTGATTCGCCGCGCAAAAGAGACAGGCGTCCGCAACTTCGCGGTACTGTCCATGCACAAGGTTCTGCCCCCGGCCCTCATGGCCCTGGTCGAATCGCCGCAGCTCGGCATCGACGGTTTCATCTGTCCCGGCCATGTAACCACGATCATCGGTATCGAGCCGTACGAAACCATAGCCGATGATTTCCACGTCCCCTGTGTGGTCGCCGGCTTCGAGCCCCTCGATGTGCTCGAGGCCGTGGGCCTGCTTGTGCGGCAGATCGAAATGGGAGAGGCAAGGGTCGAGATCCAATATCGGAGAGGGGTCTCACCCGATGGGAATCCGAAAGCCAGGGCCGTCATGGAGGAGGTCTTCGAACCCTGTGACTCGGTTTGGCGGGGCTTCGGATTGCTCCCCAAGAGCGGCCTCAGGATCTCCGACTCATACGCCGACTTCGACGCTACCCGCAAGTACGAGATAGCCCCCGTGAACCCGAGGGAACCGGAGGGATGCATCTGCGGGGATATCCTCAGGGGACTGAGGCAGCCTCCGGACTGCCCGTTGTTCCAAACCACCTGCAGGCCGGACAGTCCCGTCGGGGCATGCATGGTCTCCTCCGAAGGGACCTGTGCCGCCTATTACAAGTACTACCGGCGCTGAGGAGACGGGAATGGCTGACAGAGCGATGCCCCACGTGAAGACCGGGAGGGTGACACTTGACCACGGAGGAGGAGGCAGAGCCTCCCGGGAGCTCGTCCACCGCTACTTCCTTCCAAGATTCCTCAACAAAATTCTCGAAAAGATGGACGACAGCGCGGTCGTCGATTTTCCCGGCCGGCGGCTGGCCATGACCACCGATTCCTATGTGGTCGATCCGATCTTCTTCCCAGGCGGCGATATCGGTGCTCTTGCCGTCAACGGGACCGTCAACGATCTCTCGGCCCAGGGTGCCAGTCCCCTGTTCCTGTCCGCCGCTTTCATCCTCGAAGAAGGATTCGAAATCCGTGACCTGGAGATCGTTCTCGGTTCCATGGCGTCCGCCGCACGGGAGGCCGGCGTCTCCATTGTAACCGGGGATACAAAGGTTGTGCCCAAAGGAAAGGGCGACAAGATCTATATCAACACCACCGGGATCGGGCTGATCGAGGAGGGCATCTATGTCTCCGGAACCGGAGCAAGGCCCGGGGACGCAGTGATCCTTACCGGGTCCATAGGGGATCATGGTATTGCCGTGCTTTCCAGGCGAGAGGGATTGAACTTTGATACGGACCTGAAGAGCGATTCTGCGCCCCTCAACGGGCTGGTCCGCGAGATTCTCTCGACGACGGACGGGATCCATACCATGAGGGATCCAACCAGAGGAGGCGTCGCGGCCACCCTGAACGAGATTGCGACCCAGTCCGGTGTAGGTATCCGGATCGACGAGGCGGCCATTCCGGTGAAGGACGGGGTCAGGTCAGCGTGCGAGATACTCGGGCTCGACCCCTTGTACGTGGCCAACGAGGGAAAACTCCTGGTCATCCTGGACTCCCGAGACGCCTCGGGTGTTCTTGAGAAGATACGCCTGAACCGTTACGGCCGGGATGGCCGGATCATAGGCGAGGTTGTGGCGGACCACCCCGGCCGGGTGGTCATGCGAACCCGTGCAGGGGGAACACGCATCATCGACATGCCCCTCGGCGAGCAGCTTCCGAGAATCTGCTAGCATTCATGGTCTTCCCAATCCGCCAAGAGCCCCTGGTGTGAAGGAATCCGGGAGTCTCTTCCCACATGCCGGGCCTCCCGAGTCAGGGTCTTTCCGGGTCTAGCTTCGATCCACCCTTGAAAGGAGGGCACCCTTACCCCTTTCCGAAATCGACCGGTCAGAGCCGGAACTTCGATCGTATCTGGATTCTTCTCTTCCGGGATTCTTCGCTTCGCTCAGAATCGCACCTGGATGTTTGCCGGCGAACACCGGTTGCTCGAACGCTGCTCCGTCCCGTCCATCCCTAACCGAAAGTCGGGGCATTCTGCGATGTACTCGTACACGTCCTCCCCGGTTCCACTCAGGTTATGGGTGTTCTCTAAAACTCAGGAGCACCAGGAAGAAAAGACTGGCCAAAAGCGCGTCTTATTGTTATTAGTTATGAGGAGATAGACAGGGCTCTCCAGGCGAGAAGGCGGAGGGAGCCACTTCCAAGAACCGAGACGGAGTCATCATGAAGGTATCATGGAAAATCGGTAGTATCCTCGGTATAGACATCTGTGTGGACGCAAGCTGGCTCGTCATCTTCGGGCTTTTGACATGGATCATGGCGTCCTACTATTTCCCCGGCGGCTATCCCGACTGGCCCAGGTGGGAGTATTGGGCGGTGGGAGTGCTCACGTCGCTGCTCTTCTTTGCCTCGGTCCTGGCCCATGAGTTGGCACACTCCCTGGTGGCCGTCAAACAGGGAGAGAAGGTCAGGCGGATCACCCTCTTTATCCTCGGAGGAGTGGCCCAGATATCCGAAGAGCCCAAGGAGGCCTCGAAGGAATTCTACATGGCCGTTGTCGGCCCCCTGGCGAGCTTTGCCATAGCCCTTGTCTGCTATCTCCTCACCTTTCTGCTCCTCCCTATCAGCGAACCTCTCGCCGCAACTGCCAAATACCTCCGGTTCATAAACATCCTTCTCGGCGTCTTCAACCTCCTGCCGGGTTTTCCCATGGACGGCGGACGCATACTTCGGGCTTTGATCTGGAAGTTCACGGGAGACCTGAAAAAGGCGACCCGCATCGCCTCCTCCCTCGGCCAGGGGTTTGCCTTTGTCTTTATTGCCATGGGGTTTCTCATGATGTTCCGCGGATACTTCATCAACGGGGTCTGGATCATGATGATCGGGTGGTTTCTTCACAGCGCTGCAGGCCAGGGTTACCATCAGGTCATAATGAGAGAGATGTTGAAGGATGTCAGAGCCGAAGACCTGATGGTGAGACAGATCGAGACCGTTCCGAGTGACCTCTCTGTGGAGCGACTGGTCGAGGACTTCATCCTCAAGGGCCGAGAACGCGCCTTTATCGTGGCCGACAAGGGGAAGCTCCAGGGTATCGTCTGTCTTGAAGATGTGAAGAAGATTCCCAAAGACGAGTGGGCCTCGACCATGGTCAGCCAGATCATGACCCCAAGGGAGAAGCTGGTGACCGCCTCTCCCAGGGACGACGGCAACAAGGTTCTGGCCCGACTCACCACCAGGAAAGTGCGCCAGCTTCCTGTAGTGAAAGACGGCAAGATCCTGGGAATCGTTTGCAGGACGGACATTCTCCACTTCATGCAGCTCCGGTCCGATCTCGGCATATGAGGGGCCGTCTCCCGGGAAGGGAGGGCACTGGGAGGCGTGGCCCTTTGCCCGGAAACGGCGTCAAGAAGAAGACCGGAGCGCTTGCTGGACGAGGTCCGGGCAGACAGGACAAGGCAAAACAGATGAAGGGGGGAAGAAACTGTGGATGACGTCAAGCGTATTCTCGTTGTGAGCCGATCGACCGGGGCCTCACGCAAAGCCTTCCACTACGGTGTTTCTCTGGCAAGAAAGTATGAAGCCGAACTGTTCGTGGTCCACGTGATCTATGACTACTTCAGGGCGGACAGATGGAACCTACCCATACCGAATCTCCGGTCCCTGCAGGACGGGTATAAGAAGATGGAACAGGTCGCAAAGGCGGAACTCGACGCGCTGATAGAACTCGAGAAGGCCAAGGGGATGCCCATTCGGGAAATCATCAAGGAAGGGGATCCTGTCGAGGAGACTTTACGGATTGTTACAAAGGAGAAAATCGACTTGGTCGTCATTCCGGCCCACGAGGAGGGCCGGATCGAGCACCTGCTGTTCAGCCGGGACGTGGAGAAACTGATCAGGACGATGCCCTGCTCGATTCTTCTCGTGAAAGAGGAACCGGCCTGACGCGGGGAAACTGCCCCAAGGCCAAGGCGATCAACACCTGAGAGTGAGAGCGGGGGGCTTCTGCTCGGAACCGTGCCCCTAAAACCGAACATTCAACCACAGGGAGGCGTGATGAGGATCAGATGGCGGCGCAGGACCGGATTGCTGTGGGGTATGGCCCTATTGCTTCTCTTCTGGAGCCTTCTGACACCGGCCGTCTCCAGGGCGGGCCTCCAGGAGAGAGTCTCCGAAGAGGTCCTCGCCAACGGGCTCAAGGTGATCCTTCTTGAAAACCACAAGGCCCCCCTTGTCACATTCCAGGTCTGGTACCGGGTGGGATCGAGAAACGAGGCATGGGGGAAGACCGGGCTCTCCCACATGCTCGAGCACATGATGTTCAAGGGGACGGGGAAGGTCGGGCCGGAGGAGTTCTCCAGGATCATCCAGGAGAACGGTGGGAACACCAATGCCTTTACATCCCGGGACTACACCGCCTACTTCGAGAATCTCGGTGCTGATCGTATCCAGGTGGCACTGGAGTTGGAATCGGACCGGATGCAGAACCTCATTCTCCGAGAAAAGGACTTCCAAACGGAGCGCATGGTCGTGATGGAGGAGAGGAGACTCCGCACCGAGGACAATCCACGTGCCTACCTTCTCGAGCAGGTCGAAGCCACGGCCTTTCAGACACAGCCCTACCACTGGCCGGTCATCGGCTGGATGCAGGACATCACCCGGTTCACTCTCTCCGATCTCGAGGAGCACTACCGGACCTATTACAATCCTGCCAACGCGTTCCTGGTCGTGGTGGGAGATTTCGAGAAGGCCGAGCTTCTTCCGAAAATCGAGAATACCTTTGGACCCATTCCCGGAGGTGTCGTCCCTGACCAAGAGAGGGGCATCGATCCTCCACAGACCGGGGAGAGGAGAGTCATTGCAAAGAGAGAGGCCCGGACCCCCTTTGTCGTAATGGCCTATCACGTGCCGAACCTCCGGGAGCGGGACAGCTACGTGCTGGAGGTCATCTCGGCCCTCCTCTCGGAAGGCAAGAGCTCGAGGCTCTACCAGACTCTCGTCCGCAAAGAGAGGCTCGCCCTGAGTGTGGAAACGGATCACTCCCTTCTCTCCCGGGATCCGAATCTCTTCTATGTTTCGGCCGAGCCTCTTCCGGGCAAGGAACCCGCCCTGGTAGAAGAGGCTCTGGCCAGAGAGATAGAGCGACTCCAGGCAGAGACGGTGGAAGACCGTGAGCTGGAGAAAGCAAAGAATCAGATCGAAGCCTCTTTCGTGTTCGGGCAGGACTCGCCCTTTTTCCAGGCCATGCTCCTGGCATGGTACGAGATAGCCCTCACCTGGAGGGCGATCGACGATTATCTCGTCTCCATCCGGAGTGTGACACCTCAAGAGATCAAGCGGGTTGCCAGGCGCTATCTGATTCAGGACAACCGTACAGTGGGTATCCTCGTCCCACTGCACCCGGAGGAGGGAAAAGCCCGACCCCCCGGATCCTGCACCGGAGAACAGACGGTCAGATAGGAAGGGGTACCATGTCTTTCGCAAAAAAGAGGTTCTGTTCCAGTATCGTCGCCTTTGTACTCCTCATACTGCCGGCAACGCCCTGGCAAGGCCACGTCCGGGCCATGCCTCCCGTCGAGCGGACCGTCCTCGCAAACGGTCTTGTCCTCCTCGTCTCCGAGCAGCACTCACTCCCCTTTGCCACCCTCGAGCTCCTCGTTGACTGCGGGTCGAGGAGGGATCCCCCCGGGGAGGAGGGGCTTGCATACCTGACCGCGAAGAGCATTCTCGCAGGAACCTCGGAGCGGAACGCAGACGCGATAGACGAGGAGCTGGATTTCATGGGTGCGGTTCTCCGTGCTGCATGCGGCAGGGACTATGCGACCCTGAAACTCCAAATACTGAAGAAGGATCTCGGCCGCGGGCTGGATCTCTTCTTCGAGATTCTCACCAAGCCCTCCTTCCCCGAGGAGGAGATACGACACCAGGTGGACAGGACCCTGGCATCCATCCGATCCGCTGAAGACAACCCCGGGGTGGTGGCCCGTAAGGCCTTCCGGAGGGCCCTCTTCGGCGACAACCCTTACGGCCATCCGGTAAGGGGGACCGAGCGCTCGCTTCCCCGGGTGACCCGGGACGGCCTTGTCCGATTCTACAAGAGCTTCTACCGGCCGAACGACTCGATTCTCACTGTCGTGGGGGATGTGAAGGCCGGGGAGATACGAAAGGCGGTCCTCTCACGCCTCACAGGCTGGGGGAAGGCCCGGATACCTGAAACGCCGTTTACGCCCCCCCTTGCCACAGAAGCGAAGGTTGTCAAGATCGACCGAAAGATCGCGCAGGCCAATATCATACTCGGCCACGGCGGCGTGAGCCGCGCCGACCCGGACTTCTACGCCCTCAGGGTGATGAACTACATCCTCGGAGGCGGGGGCTTCGCCTCACGCCTCATGGAAGAGGTCCGAAACAAGAGGGGCCTCGCATACTCTGTCGCGAGTTTCTTCGACGCGTGGAAGTATCCGGGTTCATTCCAGATCTCTCTCCAGACAAAAAACTCCTCGGCCCGCGAGGCGATCTCCCTCTCTCTTCACGAAATGGAGCGAATCCGCAGCGAGCCTGTCTCGGAAAAAGAACTCCAAGGGGCCAGAAAATACCTGACAGGGAGCTTCCCCTTGCGCCTCGATACCCAGAGAAAGCTGGCCGCCTTTCTCACCCAGGCCGAGTACTACGGCCTCGGACTCGACTATGCGAGCAGATACCCTTCCCTCATCGAATCCGTCACCTCTGGGGAGGTACTCCGGGTAGCACGGACCCATCTCCACCCTGACAGGATCGTCCTCGTTGTGGTGGCAGACCTGAAGGAAGCGGGCATGGAGTGATCCTGTGATACCAGGGGAGATCGCGGTTTGATCTATACCTTGAAATACCTCTTCAACCACTGTTCCAGGCTCAGGTAGCCCATGGCCTTTACGTCGAACCTGGCCGTAACCACGCTCTTCTCCTTGTCGGCTTTCTCCTTGACTTCCTCGAGCACGGCGGTGAAAAGCCGGCGCAGGTCCTCCTGGGAAAAGTTGAATTCATCTGCCAGGGCAACCGCCCCTTCCGGGTTCCGGAACTCGAGCACGTACTGGCAGATCGCCTTCTCTTGGAGGTCTCGTATCTCCGATTCAGGCCGGTTGAGACGTCTCGCCAGTTCCTCGGCAAGAAGATAGTTTCGCCTGTTCACGGCCTCCTCCAGATCGTGGAGAAGATCTTCCTCTTCCCTTTTCGACTCACCCGCCTCCATTTCTCAGACCTCCTGAAAGCGCTCTTTGAACCGCTGGTACAGCCGCTCCAGATGTTCTCCAGGGCGCTCGTAGTAGTCATCCGGCCTCAGGTCTATCCAATCCAGGGAAGCCTCTGTTGAGGCCGGCCCGCGCCCGGCACCGGCGATCCGGCCGGCCCCCTCCTTGGGCGAACCGTCCCACCGAAAGAGGCCGAAGTACCTCTCGTGTACATGCTCCCTCAGGGGGCTCACCTCCCAGAGCCTCGGTTCAAAATCAGAAAAACACCAGGCCATGCCTCCCGGGAACCCATACGCGGAGAGAACCTCCAGGACCTTTCCGTAGTAGAGTGCCGCATCCTCTTCCGGTACGAGCTCGACTCCACCGAGCCTTTCCCTTTCCTCCTCGGGGAGCGCCGTCCGGCCCGGGTCGGTGGGAACGCCGAACCCTTCGAGAAGTACCTTCTTCCCCCCGAGCCATGATGCAAGCAGGGCCACAAAGAGAGATGCCCTCCAATCCAGGGGGCCCTCCGCCCACGCCGCATAGCACGGGTAGGCATGGACGGCCAAAAGATCGCAGGCAGAGGCAACTTCACCGGGGCCAAGGACCCTATCCTCTTCCAGATCCTGCTGGCCCAGCCCTAGGGTCACGGGGATATCCGAATCGTACCTCTTCAGCTCGAGAACCATCTCCTCGAGCCATGCCCTGGCCCGGTCTTTTGAGGGAGGGATCACCAGGTTTAAGGGTTCATTACCCAGGTCATATCCCCACACGGCGGGATGCCCCTGAAGTGCACCCGTTGTTTCGTGGAGGAGAAGTTTCTGCGCCTTCAACACCTCCTTTTCGCCGTACATGTTTCGGATACCCGCCTGAAGGACCTGCCCGCCTGAGAAGATGGAGAACCGCCCCTTTTCGCCGCTCGACTCGAGCATCCAGGGAGGAAGCCAATTCATCCCGCTCATGTAGCCCGTGAAGAAGGTGGGGAGGATCTTGATCCTCGATTCATGGGCCGTCTCTGCCACCTGGACCAGGCGGTCGAGACAGGACACCGACACGCGCCTTATCTCAGGCTGGAAATCCTCCCAGAGAAGGAAAATACGTACGAGATCGAAGCCGAAGTCGGCCAGGAGAGAAAAATCCCGCCTCACACAGGCAAGGTCGAACCGCCTCCACCAGAACATGGCGGTCTCCCTGGGCCAGTAATTGATACCCACAAGAAAACGGCCTGTGCTCGTCAACTCTTCCACTTTCGGCCCTGAGGGCGGTCTTCCCTGCCTCTCTTTTCTCCTATGGAACAGACCACCCGGTTCAAGCCCCGGCAGGCCCACCTCCAGAGGCGCTCTCCAGGCCGTGGAAGACGCTGTTGGCCCTCCTCGGCTGGGGGCTCAGGCTCCGGTCGGTCAGGCGAATGATCTCCTTGGGTGATCTCAACGAGGGCGGGATAACGAACCCTGAAACCCTGGTCTCGAGCCTGGTGCGCAGGTCCCCTTTCCTCCCGCTCTCCAGGATCTGCTCCACTTCGGCACAGAGGCCGGCAATAGCGGATTCATCCACACCGGGCAGTATGAGGGAGAGACTGGAGGTATTGTACCGGCACAGGATGTGGGGTCTTTTCAATCTCCTGTCGATCTCAGCCACGATCCCCTTCAGAAGACCGGTGGCGTGAGGCTTGCCCATGGTGTTTTCCAGTTCCCTGAAGTTGCGGAGTCCGATCACCAGGATCGAGGTTTCTAACGGGCAGATTCCGGCCTGGTCGATGAGGTGCCTGGTATAGTCTTCAAAGTATCTCCTGTTGTAGATCTCCGTATCCGGATCTATGAAGGTCCACCTCTTGGTCGCCTCGTATGTCTCGGCGTTTCGCAGAGCCACGGCGGCAGAAGAGGCTATCAGATTGAGTACGTCGAGAACCGAGCCCGACAGTCCCCCCTCAGCCCAGTCGTTGATCAGGATCGCACCGATGGCCTCATGGCCCACGATCATAGGTATGAGCGCTATGGAGGGCAGCTCTCGGCCCGTGAGGTGGCGGCCTCTCTCTTTGAGTGCATCCGCCACGATGACCGGGCGTCGGGTAAACCGGGCTTCCTCCACCATCCCTTTTGCCTGGTCCAATATCTCCTCTACTCTCTGTTTGGAGATGTTGTGTCCCCCGAGCACGCGCATCCTGTCACCAGGCTCAAAACGGATCACTGCCGCGCTCTCGATGAAAAACAGCGAAGCCACGCTCTCCAGGAGGCTCCTCACGACAAGGGCCGAATTGAGTGATCGGTGGAGCTGAACTATCGACTCGTAAGCCCGCTTGTACTTGGCAAGGTCGATCTTCAGGTCCCTGTTGAGATCCTCCAGTGGACCGATCAGGTCTTTGAGGATCTCATAGTCAGAGTGAATCCCTTCGGCCCCCTCCGGATAGTAGTATCCCTTCATGGTTCCAGTGCTCCACATCCCGGTTGACTGAAACACCCGCCTTCAAAAAAAAGTAAGTCCAGGACCCTCTGTTGTCAAGCCAGGCTTTCACAGGCGCCGTCCCACCTTGTCCGCCGGACAGGGCCATCAGGAGCTCGCGGGCTCATGAAGCGGATGTCTCCGACCGTCTTGATTTCCGGGGTGGTTTTTTTCGATTCCCAAGGGGAAACACCTGTTTGTTTCGATCGTGAGTTCACGGGGCGGCCCTCTCGGAATCGGCCGGGGGGAAGCTCGATGCTCTCACTTGAACCGATAAGGAGGGGTGATTATTCTATAGTTGAAAGAAGGGCTTCCCGGGAGGGTAGACATTGCAAGGGACTTTTCAAGACGCACGGAGTGCGGAAACGAGAAGGGCGGGGAAGAGGGGTGCAAGAGGTCCCGGATCCACCAGGGGCGGGCCGCCCGGGGAATCGACGACCGGCTTGGTCCAAAAGGAGACCCGGGCTGCTCTGGCCCTGAGGGGGAAGGAACGGCTCGAAATGATCATCCGCTCATCCGATCCTGCCGCGGTCGTCAGGAGCCTGCCCGAAAGCGAGGTATTCTTCACCATCAAGGAGGTGGGCGAACAGGACGCCGTCGAGCTGATCAAGCTGACGACACCGGGCCAACTCACCTATATCCTCGATCTCGAACTCTGGAGCAAGGACCAGATCGACAGGGACAAGGGGGCTCTCTGGCTCGAGATACTCGAGACCTGTGGTGAGGCCAAGATAGCCGAGTTTCTCAAGACAGCCGATCCGGAACTGCTGGTCTCCCTGTTTGGCAAGCTCATCAGGGTCATAAAGACGGAAACCAGGGAGGAGGAACCCCATGGTCCGGGAGGGCAGAGTCTTCTCACGTTTGATCGCGTCTATTACCTCGAGTTCCTCGACAAGGGGGCAGAGGTGCCGCTGACAAGGATCCTCGATTTTCTCTGTTCCCATGATCTCGTCTTCTATCAGTCCTTGATGGAATCGATCCTCTGGGACATCCCGGCAGAGACCGAGGCCCTGGCTCTCCGGTGGAGGAACGGAAGGCTTGCCGACAGGGGATTCCCAGACTTTGAACAGGCCCTTGAAATCTACAGCTATATAGACCCGGAAAGGGTGAGGCAGGAGAGATTCGAAGCCCTGCCGCCTCCGAACCAGAGCTTCTACCCCCCGGTGCAGATCCAATTGGCAGGCAAGCAGGGATGGTTCTTCTCCCTCGCCCTCCAGGAAGGCCTCGACCAGACCTCACTCGAGAGGGTCCAGTGGGAGATCATGGCCCTTGCCAACCGGGTTCTCGTGGCCGACGCGGCCGATCCGGCCGATCTCGGGGCTGTCCATCGATCGGTGCGCAAGGCCTTCCAGACCCTCGATCTGGGCCTCAGATACCTGAGCCACGAGGACCGGCAGGAGGCTCTCCGTGTCTTGAAGACGGTTCCGGTGGTGAGGATCTTTCAGACCGGATTCAGCCTCGCCCTCAGGTTGCGCAGAAAAGCAGACCACATCGTCCGCAAGGGCTGGTTGCGAGCCATCACCAGAGGCATCGAGGTGCTCGACTCGCCTCTCAGAGAGACGATGAAGGGGCTACTTCGCAAGAGGCCCCTCTTCTACTCCGAACAAGAGGGCGGCAACCTGCGGCCTTTTGAACGACTCGAGGAACTCGCCCTGGTCGAGGAACGGCTCCGGAGAGTCGCCGCTCTTGGCAGGATAGTCCACGAATATATGGGCATACCGGCTGACGCCATCAATCGACTGGACCCGGCCTCGTGCTGGCCCCACAGCCCGACTCTCAGCACCATCTGTCTGACCGTCCTGGCCAACAGGGTACTCCATGGAAAAAACACCATGGATCCTCTTGAAAGGGACTCTCTGGGCCGGGTCCATGAACTCTTCGTCGGAAGAATCCGGGGAAGACCCCGGGGAGGGCTGAGACCGGCAATCCGTCAAATCCTCCTGGACCAGTCGATTAAGGGCGGCCGAGGCCTCTCCGGAGACCAAGAAGAGGAACTCCACTGGTGGGTGGACGTGCTCGCCGGGAAGCTGGAATCGTCGATGGGGCGGATTCGTCCCGGCGGTGAGATCGACCCCCGCTTCATCGACGCCATGGTAGTAAGGGTCGAATCATCCTCATCGAGGATTTTCCGACAAAGGGCATCCCCTCTTTGAGGAGAACAGGTACGGGTATGGGGCAGGGCCTGAGGGGAATACCTGCCTGTGTTATGGTACATCTGGTTGGGGACAGATTGCGAGAGCAGATTCACCGATTTTCGGGGGAAATTTGTACGGGGTTGGGCAAGGTAGCTTGTCGATTTGTGGAAGAGATGATCGTTGGAATTTGGGCGAGTGGTTCGGTGGTTTTGACGAGGATAGGACGATCCCTGGAGGAGGGGATCAGTCTTCGTGACACCCACAAGCGTCTCAGTCGGAATCTGGCAAAGGGAGCGATCAGGGGGAGGGCTAACAAGGTCTTGCTTGAGCAACGGGCCGAGTGGGTTGGGCAGGAGAGGCTTTTGGTTGTAGACATATCGGATCTGATCAAAAAGTGTGCACGCAAGATGGAGCATCTGGGTGAGGTGCGTGATGGGAGTGAGAAGAAGCTAGGCAAGGGGTGTTGATTATACGAGGTGGTTGGGGCAGAGGTGGGTCGTTCTAAGATCACCCCATTGGTCCAGCGGCTTTGGTCTCAGGAGGCCGATGAATTTGTGAGTGGAAATGATGAGGTTCTCAGTAATGCAGCTGCCTAGTTCCCTGCCGTAGTGCTGACCGGAGCACGCCAATCCGGCAAGACGACGCTTCTGCAGTACCTCTTCGGAACGCGTTACCGTTATGTTTCCCTGGAGCCGCCGGATGTTCGGGCGTCGGCCGAGGTGGACCCACGCACGTTCCTGGAAATGTATCCACCTCCCGTGATATTCGATGAGATGGAGTACGCTCCGGATCTGCTTCCCTATATCAATAGAGAGGATTGACCCTAACCGCCACAAGAGCGGGCAATTCCTGTCGACCGGCTCGCACAACCTTTTGCTCACGGAGAACGTGACCGAGTCATTGGCAGATCGCGCCGCGATGCTTCGCCTTCTTCCGCTATCAAGGCGGGAGGCCGAGGGAAGGCCAAAGCTCGCTTTACCGTGGGAGTCCAAACACCAGCCGTCCACGGGAAACCCCCTCGCGTATCGTGAGCTTTGGAAAGGATTCCTGAAAGGTGGATATCCCGAGCTTGCCGAACATCCCAGGCGGGATGCAAGCCTGTGGCATACGAATTACGTCCAGACGTACCTGGAACGAAACCTGCGTACACTCAGGCGGGGTCGGGGACCTCTCCCAGTTCCAGAATTTCCTCCGGGCCCTGGCGGCCAGAAGCCCTCAGCTGCTGAATTTGACGGATGTCGCCCGGGATCTGGGCTTGGCTGTCAACACGGCCAAAGCGTGGCTCTCCGTGCTGGAAGCCACCTGCCAGGTGATCGTGCTTCGCCCCTGCTTCACCAACCCCCTCCCGCCTCTAAAGGGCGGGCTTTTCCCTCCCCGCTCACTCCCAATGGATGCCCCACCGCTTCCGCAATGTCGCTCAGGGACAAGCGCGTACTCCAAAAGTCAGGAAACTCCACCTGATGTCTCCCTTGACACCAAAGAGCGGCCGGGTATAATGACCTCGGGCTTTTTGGGGACGGCGGGTTTTGAGGTTGGGTTAAGAAGGGGCTCCACGGAGAGGAGAGGGGCCATGTTCTTGTATCGGAATATCATTGCGAATCGTATGGGGTGGGAATTCATCCGCTTACCATGCTTCAAGCACACCCACATATTGTAACTCTTATTAAGAACCAGCCGGTATTTGAAAGCTGTATGATTATAAAAGCACGGAGAGTTTGCAGATGAATACCGGGTTTCAACGCAAACATGTTCTGGTTACGGGTGCATCAAGCGGAATCGGGTTTCAGTCAATATCACTCTTCCTTGCAGAAGGTGCATGGGTCACAGCTTGCTATAAAAGTAACCCGAGTAATTTGGAAACTCTGAAAGACTCATACTCTGAACGATTGAACGTTGTGAAAGTTGACGTTCGTAACGATTCTGAAGTGGCCTCCCTTTTTTCAGAAGCAAACGCGGTTTTCGGAAGAGTAGATGCCAGCGTCGTAAACGCCGGAATAGCTTTTGCCGATGGAGTAACTGTATATGAGATGTCGATGAAACAATGGCAAGAAACGATAGCGGTAAATCTGACTGGGGCATTTCTCTGTGCAAAATATTTCTTTATTAACCTAAAGAAATATCCAGGAGATGACGCATCACTGGTTTTTGTGGGTTCAACTGCAGGTGAAATTGGCCAAGCATTGTATAGTGACTATTCTGCTTCCAAAGCGGGTTTGAGAGGTCTAATGATGGCCCTGAAGAACGAAATTGTTGGTCTTGCCGTACGCGGACGCGTCAATTTGGTCAATCCAGGATGGACCGTTACACCAATGACAGAAAAGGATTTATCCAATAAAGCAGATGTGTCAAGAATCTTGCAGACAATTCCTCTTCGCAAGGTCGCAACGCCTTCCGACATTGCACATGCAATCATGTACTTATCTTCCGACAAATTGGCAGGACACGTGAGTGGACAGACAATTACTGTGGCTGGGGGAATGGAAGGAAGAGTCCTGTTCTCAAGAGAAGAAATTGAAGAATATATAAAGTGATAGATTGAGTGGTCCCTGAAGTGGGATCCATTTTACAGGAAAAGAATAGATCCAGATTGGTATTTCGTATACAAAATGATCTGCTAAGGTCAAAAAAATTTGATCGTTCATATGTTGCTGAAACAAGAAGGTCTGAGAGAGATATTTGACTTGATTTATCTTTCGCAAGCTTATACGGAAATGTATACTGAAGCTGACGATCAAATATCTTCAATCCAATGGCTTAATGCGTCAGTAGGAAATGCAGGCTCTCTTCTGGGAGGTACGGATGAAAACAAAAAAGGAATACAAGCAGCACATATGCAAAGTGATTGACTGCTGGCAGGGCCAGATCAAGAAATTCGGCGATCATATTATGGCCAACCCTGAGCTGGGTTTCAAAGAGTTTAGGACGGCAGAACTTGTGGTGAACAGGATGAAGGAGTTCGGGATCCCCTGTCAGACAGGGCTCGCAATTACAGGCGTTAAAGGGGTGCTCGAGGGCAAAAAGCCCGGGCCGACGGTCGCACTGATGGGTGAGCTAGATGCTTTGATCGTACGAGACCACCCGGCGGCAAAACCTGAGACGGGGGCGGCTCATGCGTGCGGTCACAATGCACAGATAGCAGGGCTGCTGGGGGCAATGATCGGAATGGTGGAAGCGAAGGTTGCTGAAAAACTAGCCGGGACGGTGGTGTTTTTTGCGGTACCCGCAGAGGAATATGTGGATCTTGAGTACCGAGCTAGGCTTGTGAGTGAGGGAAGGCTTGCATTTCTGTGTGGAAAACCTGAGCTAGTGCGGCTGGGACATTTCGATGACATCGATATGGCAATGATGATTCATACGCACAGCGAAACGGAGCTGAAAAAGGCAGCGGTTGCCCAATCCTCCAACGGCGCCGTCGTGAAGATGATTCGGTTCATCGGACGAGCCGCTCATGCTGGCGCAGCACCGCACATGGGGATAAACGCCCTGAATGCGGCGCACGTGGCGCTCGCGGCAATCCACGCGCAGCGAGAAACTTTCCAGGATAGGGACACGATCCGTGTGCATCCGATTATCAGCAGTGGTGGCGATTTGGTGAACGTGGTACCCTCGGAGGTACGGATGGAGACGTATGTACGGGCGAAGACAAATGAGGCTATTATAGACGCGAATGCGAAAGTGGATCGAGGGCTGCGTGCAGGAGCAATGGCTTTAGGGGCAAGGGTGGTCATAAAAACGTTTCCGGGATACATGCCGTTGAGGAACGATACAGGGCTTAAGCGGGTGTTTCAGGCAAACTGCGTGGAGCTGTTCGGAGAGGGTGAGTATATAGAAGCGGGACACGATCCAGGGTCAACTGATTTGGGCGATATCTCACAGCTGATGCCGGCCCTACACGCCTCCATGGGCGGGGCGAAAGGCGCGTATCACAGTGCCGAATGGCATATTTCAGACAAGGAGATGGCGTACCTAGCTCCGGCCAAGTCACTAGCTATGGCGGCGGTGGATTTGCTCTGGGGAGATGCCGAAAAGGCTATAGGGATTTTAGCTGAGCATCGGCCCGCTATGACCAAACCGGAGTACCTGGAGCGTCAGCAAAAATTGTTCAGAACAGAGGTTTACGAGGCGGAGACATGGAAATCTGAAGATCCGTAAAGACTTGCCAGTGCCAAAACTTCGATTCCTGGTCAAGTTACCGGCGCAGTGTGCTGAGCCCTCTTTTGCCGAACATTTATCTCCATCCCTTCAACTCAAAGGGCAGGGAAATCGATAGGGTCGGCCTAAGGGCACGGTGCCAGCTTTCGACTCGTCAGATGCCCAATCTGGCATCGAAGCTGCCCCAGGACATCCGGGTGGAGTTCGAACAGGCGGCTCAAGCTTCTTGTGACCGTCCCTATCTGGACAGCTCGTTTCCCGATGGAGAAATTCACTCTCAAGTTAGCTTTCCTCGCCCTTGAATTTCCCAAACAGCTTCCACTTTTCCACCGCGAACACCAATCAAATAATCATGAAGAAAAAGCGTCGCGTCCCCATATCCGACAATAAAGTTTACACGATCATTTACCATTAATTGCAGTCTTTCATATTCTATTTCCAGATATCCATACTCGGAATCTAGACCTAACAATTTTACGCCGGAGATGTCTGCCACCTCTGGCATCGACACCGTGGACACCTTACCATTCATCGCCTTGAAACCAGCATCTACGATCGCGCGAGCAGGCGTAGGGCGACTGATAACTGTGGACTGAACAAACAGCGAGCATTCGGTACAAGCTCCCCATTTCACATAGGTCAAATCACCAAAGATTGCGCCACCAGCTTGGATTTCAGTTACGCCTGGAATATGTGCAGTGACCATATAGGATCCACTTCCGCCACAACTCACAATAGGAGCGTCTATGCCTTTCATACGGATCATTTCGGCAGTATTCACCAGAGATTCGATGGCTCTCAAACATGTTTTTTCTTTCAGTTCTTTATCGAGTATATCAACTACGTGTCCCTCCCAGCCCATAACACCTAACAGTTCTATTCCAGACAGATCATTGATCTGCATTGCTAACTCTGCTGCAGGTTCGCCAGGCACTTTTCCACACCGATGCATACCGATATCGACCTCAACCAAGGCTCCTATTCTGACTCCTATTTCATTAGCAATTTTGGAAATATCCCTGGCGTTTTGAAAATTATCTATTGCGACAATGATATTTGCTCGATATTGTAGATGGCCAAGCCGAGTGATTTTGCTCTGGCCTATTATTTGGTTGGCTATCAAGATATCTTTTATGCCTGCAGATACCAGAACTTCGGCTTCGCTTAGCTTTGAACATGTGACTCCTATGGCTCCATTCTCAAGCAATTTATGAGCTATTAAAGGTACTTTGATTCCCTTTGTATGTGGCCGCCATGCCACACCGGCATCTTTGAAATACCCTGATAAGTACGAGATGTTGTTCTCCATAGTGTCTAGGTCGACCCAAAGAAATGGTGTGTCCAACTCATTTATAGAACATCCGATTTGTTGTATCATTCGAATCTCCTCGAAAAATCATTGTTCTATCTTTGACACTACCTCGTTCTATACTTATGCGTTGTTAACGGGCCAAATCCCATCTTTACTACGAGAACCGCCTCCCGCCTGTAGCTAGGAGTGAGCTTTGCTGAAAGCCTTTCCAGAAACGGATAGAGCGGCTTGGCCTCCGATAGATTTCGGGTGGTGGCAAAGGCCTCTCGGTGAATTCATAGAGCGCTGTCCTTAATAAAAGACCCCCAAAAGATTGGCTCATTGTGCTGGGTCGAACATCCCCGGGCGAACATCTCAACCACAAGATCCTCCAAGGCCTCCTCAGCTAAACTCTAAATGCCTAACCTAATCAATGCGCTCTGGGATCTTCGGGCCCAGCCGTTCCTTGGTTGATCACCTCACGAATCCTCTTCCTTGTATCATCTTGCAGTCGTACTCTCTACATCGAGAGGGGCCTCCTTTGTTTTTGTTGCCTGGCAGAGCTTATCGCATTCCGGCTAAGGCCCAGCCCCCAAAGACCATTTTTGCAGCAATTTTAGGACATCACCTCAGAAACCAGTTGCTGACAGTTATTTACTGCATACTGTCTACTTCTTAAGGGCTATTGTCGTCTGCCCAGTCCAATATCGCTTTACGATCAGCCGTAGGCGGATTAAACCGGGATCCTCTGTCACGATTTGTCCAGTGGCCAGCCTCCGCCCCTCAGATTCACCTTGTATCCGGTGTCTCCAATCTGGGTGGGCACCCTTAAAGCATGGCCTCGTTGACGGCGCTGGGAAAGGCTTGATCCGCCATATGGAACTTAACCTTGAGGTTGCTCATCCCCGGTTTTTTCGATCGAACGAGAGTCTCTCTGACCGACCGACGTTTGGCTGATTCCCGTCGCCTGGGCGCTCTGCCTATCTGAAACCTCGATACCTGGCAGAATCTCAAAATTGACAATTGAGGTCCTTATACTCTCCTAGACCATTTCTTTGAGGTTTGTCTTTATCACCAATATAGCCATGTCGACAATGTGTGTTCTGTTAAGAAGTTCTCTGCCCACCTTCATTCATCTTAAGCTCAAAACGGATTGTCCACTTCAAAAGTAGACACAC
This sequence comes from Deltaproteobacteria bacterium, assembly GCA_019308905.1. Taxonomy (NCBI): domain Bacteria; kingdom Pseudomonadati; phylum Myxococcota; class Myxococcia; species Deltaproteobacteria bacterium. Next base: position 1,751 of record JAFDHF010000012.1, on the reverse strand, counting down.
GTCGTGAAATCATCAGTAGGATATTGCCAAAATTCTCAAGATAGTTCAAGGGCCAAGGTTAGTGGAGTTTCCTGACCTTTGGAGAACACCCTTGTCCCCGGGCGACATTGCGGAAGCGGTGGGACGGCCATGGGGTGCTGGTGAAATTTCGGTATTTCAAAGAACCGCTTTGCGTTCTCGAATATCTTTTTGAGAAGGATGTCGAGCCTGGTTGATCCATCCACTCAGATCCTACTTGTCCATATGCCTCGATAGCCTACCTCGGCCTTAGTCAGACCAATCCTCTAGTTGAGACTCCTGGAGACATTGGAAAGCCTCCTCTATCTTCCCCACTACGCCCATTCTTTCAATAACTTATCCCGCCTCTGATCAAAAATATGGGGAATGTCCGCAGATCTTAGAATTTGACAAAAATCTGATATAATGATAAATTTATACGTTAACTGTATTTCTGCTTGACGTACCTGAGAAAAATTGTGAAAGAGGGGGTTAGCTTATGCGTTTGAATCGAAGAGTAGCTGTGATAACAGGCGGGACCTCCGGGATCGGTCGGGCAATGGCGTTACTCTTTGCACAAGAGGGAGCCAGGGTAGCCGTTACAGGAAGGAACGAGGAGCGGGGGCGAAAAGTCGTTTCGGAAATTGAACAGGCGGGCGGGAGCGCCATTTTTGTCAAGTCAGATGTCCGATTTGCGGAGGAATGCCGCCGCGCCGTTGAAGAAACTGTCAATGCCTTTGAGAGCATCGATATTCTTTGCAACAATGCCGGTGTTTATTACCGTAACTCGGTGGTGGATTGCACAGAAGAAGAATGGGACCTGCAGGTCGATATAATGCTCAAGGGCACCTTTTTAATGTCAAAATATACCTTACCCTTAATGATCGAGAAGGGAAGCGGTGTCATCATCAATATCAGCTCCGCTTGTGGATTGGTCGGGGAAGACAAGGGAGCCGCCTATTGTGCTGCAAAAGGCGGTGTAATCACTCTTACGAAGACGATGGCCAAAGACCACGGCCACCAGGGCGTTCGGGTAAATTGTATCTGTCCTGGAGACACTGAAACTCCCATGCTCTTTGAAGATGCCAAGCTCCGCGGTGTGACGTGGGAAAGCTACCTGAAAGATTCCTCGAGCCGCCCCTTGGGTCGCATCGGTCAACCGGAAGATGTTGCAAAAACAGCGCTTTTCCTGGCCTCGGATGACTCCTCCTTTATGTCCGGTGCAGTGATCAAATTAGATGGTGGCGGAAAGAAAACCTATTGAAGCTCTCCCTCAAATCGACGAGTTTTTGAGGATATGACACTTACCACAGCTGGTAGCAGAAAGGTAGTGGTTGCGGAATATTTTGCGATGGATATGAACGGGCCACTCGGCGAGAGTACGCCCTCGAAGAAATCGAAACGACCGATCTTCACCCTCGATGTAGGGGTGGTGGGAATTACTGAGCGAAAGACTGCGGAGGCGGAGTAGCCCCATCTGTTGTGAGGCAGCGGTTCCGCAACTGAAATTTCAAACACGCCTAAATTTTCAATTTTATAATCTTTTTTCTTCCGAATAATTACCGAGCAGATTCGTATTGGCAGCGGGGCTTGATTTTTCCCCTTTTTCTGGTATAGTAGTTATATATCAGAAAGGGGGCCATGATGTATCGTTCTAAGATGACAAAGGAGGAACGTGAAAACCGTTCCCGGCTGAAGCCCTATGTCAGTTACAGAGAGTTTGTCAGGGGCACCTTATCGGTGAGAGAACGGGT